>NZ_SJUS01000020.1:0-58995 GCF_004337085.1 Exiguobacterium sp. SH5S13
TCGTTCTACAACCACGATCGTTTCCAGAAACGACTAAACGGCTTGAGCCCTGTCGAATACAGGTCTCAAGCCGCCTAGGCTGGTTTTCATTATTTGCCCTGTCTACTTGACGGGGAGCAGTTCATTTTTCAAAGTCGGGGTTGTTTTTATTTGGTCGTTTCGCGCAAGAACGTGATCAAGCGACGATACGTTGAGCTGGCTGCTGGTTGATCCATCTCGAAGTGATAGCTGTTTCCGAGTTCGTATTCGTCTCGATTATAGAAGACGCTCGTCACATCAGTCCGTCCGGAGAGAATTGTCGCGAACTCTTTCGCTTGCGTCTCGAACGACCCCGTGTTCCCGTCGGTGATGAACGTCGGGACGAACGTGGCCGGGATGTTGACGAGAGGGGACGCTTCGGTGACGACGGGGAGGTTCTCCCAATTGTACGTCCCGAAGTAGGCCCAACCGATCCGCTTGAACAAGAAACGGTTGACGGCTTTCGAAGACTCGAGAATCGTCCGTTTCAAATCATACGGGCCAGACAAGAGAACCGCGCCGAGGATCGAGTCTTGCGGGACGACTTGATTCACTTCGGCTGACGGTGCATAGTCATCGTTCAGTTGAATCCCGATGAATTGGGCGACGAGCTGCGCTCCGTTCGAGTCTCCGGCGAAGAAGACGCGGTCGAGATCGAGTCGGAAGCGATCGTTGTTGTCGGTAATATACGTGTACGCCTCTTCGATTTGCTGGAGCGGCACCGGATACGTGACGTCCGGGGCGAGGGCGTAGTTGATGCTGACGACGTTGTAGCCGTTGCTTGCAATCGACGTCGCATACTTGAACACATCAGCCTTATCACCGCCAACGAACGAGCCACCGTGCACCCAAAAAATCGTCGGGACGACATGCTTATCGCCTTCATAGCGAATCAAATCGAACGTCCCGTTCTCGTAGGCAGAATAGTAATCGATGTCTTTACGGACCGACGTCTTTTGAACGACTTCGTCGAATCCTTTGATCGCGACTTCCTTGCCTCCAGTAAATGAAGTTTTGACGAGACGGGACGCAGGCTTCGGTGACAAGAAGACGTAGGCGGCACCGGCGACGGCCGTTCCGACTAGTCCGAGTCCAGCTCGTTTCAATCCTTTATTCATCGTGATTCCTCCTTGGTTCAAACGGTTATTGCTTAACGAGTCGTAACGACACTGCTCATGTACGTCTCGATGACGTGGGCGATCCCATCTTCATTGTTTGACTTCGTGATGAAGTCGGCTTTCCCTTTGACTGTGGCGTTGGCGTTGCCCATGGCGACACCGAGTCCGGCCCATTCGATCATCGTCAAGTCGTTGTTGCCGTCTCCGCAAGCGATGACGTGTGCTTGGTCGATTCCGACGTGGTCAGCCAAAAAGGCGAGACTCGTCCCTTTCGTCACACCGGCTTCCGTGAACTCGAGGAAGAACGGTTTCGAACGGGCGACGGCGAGCTTGCCTTCGAGCTCGAGTTGCAGCTTCGTCTCGATTGGAGCGAGCGTGTCGCCATCGCCGAGCATGAGGCATTTGACGACAGGGGTCGTGACGGTTTCTTTGAAATCGTTGACGTGGATGACCGGCATGCCCGTCAATTCGCCTTCGATATCGGTATACGGGTTCGGCTGATCGGTTACGATTTCGTTACCGATGTACGTATGAATCGCGATTTCCTCCCGGACACTGATATCATGGAGGTGGGCGACTGTGTCCGGCATTAACGTGCTCGAGAAGATTTCTTCATTTGTTTCACAATTGATGATTGAAGCACCGTTGAATGACAAGATGTAACTACCATATTTGGCGAGCTCAAGCTCACGGGCCGCTGCCCACATGGCGTACGTCGGACGTCCGCTTGCTAAAACGACTTTATGGCCGCGTTCTTGGACGTCAAGCAACGCCGCTTTCGTGACAGGGGAAATCGTGTGGTCGCTCGTGAGGAGCGTATCGTCCATATCTAAAACAATCATGTTATAACTCATAGTGGTAAGGAGTCCTCCTTTAGAATCTAATGACTCCATCCTAATACGATTTGAGGTCAATTGACAACCTTGTCGCAAAAACGTAACTATAATGTAGAGTAGTGAACTCCAGAAGAGGTGGAAATATGAATCGGATATTAGTAGCCGAAGATGAGCATGCGATTCGCAGCTTTATCATCGTAAATTTAAAACGAGCCGGATTTGATGTCTTTGAGGCGACGAACGGCCGTGAAGCGGTCACCGCATTCGATCGTGAACCGTTCGATATCGTCTTGCTAGACGTCATGATGCCTGAGATGGACGGCTTTGAAGCGTGCGCCGCGATTCGTGACTTAGACGAGAACGTCGGGATCATCATGTTGACGGCACGCACGCTTGAAGAAGATAAAATCGAAGGTCTCGGGAAAGGGGCGGACGACTATATCGCCAAGCCGTTCAGCCCGGGCGAGCTCATCGCGCGCATTCATGCGCTCCTGCGACGCGTTGAAAAAGTGAAGCGCAAAGAGAAGAAACGTCTCAAGTCAGGACCGTTCGCCATCGACTTGGCGGCGAAACAAGTGACGAAATACGGACAATCGATCGATTTGACGCCGACCGAATATGACTTGATCTGTCATCTCGTCCAAAACGAAGAAGTCGTCTTATCACGCGACGCACTTCTTGACGCGGTTTGGGGCATCAACTACTTTGGGGACCGGAAGACGGTGGACGTCAACATTCGCCGCTTACGGCAAAAGATTGAAGACGACCCGAGCCATCCGGCTTATATCGAGACGCTATGGGGGCATGGCTATAAGTGGCGGAGACATGACGGATGAGACAACAGCTCGTCATCCGCATGATGATTGTCGTGACACTCGTGCTCTTACTGCTCGTAAGCGTCCTGTCGTACGGTACGTACCGTTATTACTACGAGTATGAGTCCGATGCGTTGGTCAGCCATGCGACGACAAGCGCTTATTTGTATCCACAGGCACAAGTCGGATTTGAGACACCGAGCGCGTTCTCGGTTCTCGTCCGGACGTTCGGGTATCCGGGTACCGATTTGACGATGGTCGACCGCTCTGGCGCGATTATAAAAACAACCGGACAGCGAGCACAACAAGCGTCGTATACACCTGAGCAGCTCGAGCGTCTCGCTAGAGGCGAGTCGGTCGTCCAAGACTATGACGTGAGCGAGGAGCACTTTCTGTCGGTGACGAGCCCGATCATGACCGAGGGGACGAGCGAGTTCGCCATCAGTTTCACGCGTCCGCTCGCAGACTTAGACACGCTCATCCGCGAGATTTGGATGGCGGTCCTCATGATCGGTGTCTTGATTTGGCTCGTGGCGCTATACGCGGTCATCCGAATCGCGGACCGATTCGTCCGTCCGATCCGCGAGATTATTGAGACGGCTGACGAGATGGCGCAAGGTGATTTCGACGTCGAGGTATATTCGAACGAGAAGCACGAGCTCGGGGCGCTTGCCCGGACGCTGACTTACTTAGGCGCTAAAGTGCAACAGCACCAATCGACGCGCAACGAATTCTTGTCGAACGTCTCCCATGAGCTTAGGACACCGCTCACTTCCATCAAAGGCTGGACTGAGACGATCCGAGGCGGGGACGAACAACTGTCAGACGAGACAGAGCTCGGTCTGAGTATCATTCATTCGGAGACCGAGCGCATGATCGGTCTCGTCGAGCAATTGCTCGACTACACGAAAATCGAGGAGAGTCGTCTCGTGCTCTATCGTCAAGAACTCGATCTCGTCTCACTGTTACGCAAAGTAACGATTCAACTGAAACAATCGCTTGAAGATAAGCAGATTACGTTGATCGAGCGCTACCCGGCCAAGTCGGTCGGTCTATTCGATGAGAACCGGCTCAAGCAAGTATTCTTAAACTTACTTGAAAACGCGATCCGGTTCTCACCAGTCGGCGGGACGCTCACGGTTCGCTTCGTCCAGTCGGAGCGGGTCGCCTTCATCTCGATTATCGATCAAGGGCCTGGCATCTCGAAAGAACACTTGCAGCGCATCACGGAAATGTTCTATCAAGCGCAAGTGACGAAAGGCAGCAGCGGCCTCGGCCTTGCGATCGCTAAGGAGTTGATCGAGGCGCATGAAGGGAAACTTGTCATCGAAAGTGAAGTCAGACAAGGGACGACTGTGACAGTTCTGTTACCGCTCGACCCGAGCGAACTGCAATAAAAGGGTTAAACCTTCCGAATTCAGGATACATACAATTGTATGTAGAATGAGGGAGGTTTTTTGTCGTGGCCGCAAAAACATTGAAACCGTTGAAAGGAAGTCCGAATGCCGTATCGACACAAACGTCGATCAAAGCGCTGCACATGGACCCGCTTCCGTATGGAAAAGACCGCGATCAAACGGTCGAAACCATCAAAATGGTGATGGGGCAGCTACCTCGGACGGAGCTTGCCGAGGAGACGACGGACACGCTCCATTACGTCGTCTCTTCGAAACTGATGCGTTTTAAAGATGATGTGGAATTTTTATTTGACGATGAAGCGAGACAAGTAGAATTTCGTTCTGCTTCACGACTCGGTCATTCCGACTTCGGTGTGAACCGGAAACGGATGGACGACGTAAGCAAACGATATCGGAGGTTGATGGGATGAAGGACTATCAGTTGATTGTAATCGGGGGAGGCGCGGCCGGGATGACGGTCGCAGCCGGTGCCGCGAATTTAGGTGTGAAAGTCGCACTCATTGAGAAGAAAAAACATCTGGGTGGCGATTGTCTCCACGTCGGCTGTATCCCGTCGAAGGCGCTCATCGCAGCCTCGAAAGATGCGAGTTCGATGATGCAGGCCGCACGTGTGCTCGGAGCCGAGTTTGACGGGCGCGATCATTATAAGACGACGAAAGCACGAGTCGACAAAGCGCGGGCGATCATTCAAGAACACGATGGGACGGAGCGTTTCGAAAAGATCGGGGTCGATGTATACATCGGAGAAGCGTCGTTCCAAAGCCCGTACGAACTGAAAGTCGGTGACGATTTACTGATCGGTAAAAAGTTCGTCATCGCGACCGGGTCGAAACCGACCGTCCCGCCAATCGATGGATTGGACAACGTTTCCTACTTAACGAATGAAAACGTGTTTGAAGAAGAGACGCTCCCAGAGAGCATCATCGTCATCGGGGCCGGCACGGTCGGACTTGAGCTGGCACAGTCGTTCGCGCGGCTCGGTAGCCAAGTGACCGTGCTCGAGGCGCAAGACGCGTTCTTGCCGAAAGAAGACGAGTCTGTCAGTGCGTTGCTCCGCTCACAGCTTGAGATGGCGCTGCATCTAGAAATCGGTGTCAAGGTCAAACAGATTGCTGAAGTGGCAGGACGCATCAAAGTCACAGCCGAAGTCGATGGGGAAACTGTCGAGTATGAGGCGGAAAAACTGCTCATGGCGACAGGACGTGTTCCACGCATCGAAGAACTTCGCCTTGATCGGGCGAAAGTCGACGTGAAAGATGGCTATGTCGATGTGACGTCGACGTATCGGACGTCACAGTCCCACATCTTCGCCATCGGAGATACGATCAAGACGTTACCGTTCACACATGCGGCCGGCGAAGAAGGCAAGGCGGTCGTCGCCAACGCCTTATTCGGGCTATGGAACAAGGTCGATTACAGCAAGATGCCTTGGATCACGTTTACCGACCCGGAAGTGTTCCATGTCGGATTGACCGAGGCCGAGGCGCGTGAGCGTCACGGGGATGACATCGAAATCTTTGAGGCGAAGCTGTCCGAAGTCGATCGGTTCGTCGCCGATCGCCAAGAGACAGGCTTCGTCAAAATCATCACCCGGAAGAACGGCAAGATTCTCGGAGGACACGCGGTCGGGATGACGGCTGGCGATTGGATGCAGATCGTCGTCTATGCGATGCAACGTGGTGATAAGATCGGCAAGTTGTCACGTATGATCTATCCGTATCCTTCGCGGAGTGAGGCCGTTAAGAAAGCGGCCGATCTATACTGGCGGAAGCGGCTCTTCGAGAGCCCGCTCACCGAGCTCGCCCGAAAATATTTTGAATGGACACGTTAACAAAAAGCCCACTCTGTCGCAGAGTGGGCTTTTTGTCATGGTAAGACAAGCGTTTCGATCATTTTTGGTGAACCTTCTGATAAGTCGACGAGCGGCTTGATCAATACTTCGACACGGCGATTTTTGGAACGGCCGGCGTCCGTTTCGTTCGTCGCAATCGGTTTATATTCCCCGTAGCTTGCGAGCGTGAACTGATTCGGATTGAGCGACTCATTCGTTAACAGACCTCGCATGAACGCAGTCGCTCGGGCTGAACTGAGTTCCCAGTTCGACGGGAAACGAGCCGTATTGATCGGCACGTTATCGGTATGACCGGACACAACGATTTCTCGATTCCCGGCTTGTTCGAGAATGCCGCTGATTGACTGGGCGACCGTGCGGGCGTCAGCGTCGAGTGTCGCTTCCCCCATGCTGAACAAAGCCCGGTCTTGGATCGTCAGAACGAGCCCACTTGAATTGATGGTCGCCTCGATTTCGTCTTCTAATCCATTTTTCTTAATGTACTGATTCACTTCTTCTTTTAACTCGTCGAGTTTGGCCAGCTCATACGTCCGCGGATTGGCGGTCGTATCTGTCTTGTCCGTTCGGCTAATGTCACTGTTTGACGCCGTTGAGGCTTGGAAAACACTCGTGCCTCCTGAGAACACCTGATTGAACGATTGAGACATCTTATTGAGCTTCGTCTGGTCGACGTTACTTGAGGCGAACAACACGATAAACAAAGCGAGAAGTAACGTCAGCAGGTCGGCGTAAGGGATGAGCCAGCCTTCCGGGATGTGTTCTTCATGATCATGCTTCTTTTTGCGCTTCATAGTTCGCTCGCTCCTTTGGAGACAAATACACGGCCAACTTATCTTCTAACGTCTTTGGTGACTCTCCGCCTTGAATCGACAAAATTCCTTCGATCATCATTTCCTTGACGACGACCTCACTTTTCGAATACTGCTTCAACTTGTTGGCAAACGGGAACCAAAGAACATATCCACTGAAAATCCCGAACAGCGTCGCGACAAAGGCGGCGGAGATGGCGTAGCCGAGTTTATCAATATCGGATAAGTCTTTTAGTGCGGCGACGAGCCCGATGACGGCTCCAAGTACACCGAGCGTCGGAGCGTACGTGCCTGCTTGCGTGAATACATCAGCGTTCGCTTTATGGCGTATTTCCATATTCTCGATATCACGCGACATCACTTCGGCGATATATTCAGACGGTTGACCGTCGATGACCATCATCATGCCTTGTTTCAAAAACGGTTCTTCGACTTGCTCGAGTGCCGTCTCGAGTGACAGCAGGCCTTCTTTACGTGCCTGCGTCGACAGGTCGACGAATTGCGTCAACAAACCAGATTTGCTTGGCAGTTCTTGTTTTTTGAATAAGATCTTAAATAGTTGGGGTACCGTCTGTAGCTGTTCTTTCGAAACGGCGATACTGACCGCGGCCGCCGTCCCGACAAAAATAATGACGAGCGCCGCAGGGTTGATCAGCGGAGCGACCCCCGCTCCTTTCAAAATCATCCCTCCGATTAACGTAAAGAAACCGAGTAAAAGTCCGACTAAAGTGACGACATCCATGTCTATGTTTTCCACCTTTCTAAAAAAAGCGAGATATAAAAAAAGCGAGAGACTTAACTCGTCTCCCGCAAATGCGTTCCGATGGTTAAGCGCCGTTTTCGTCAATCAGCAGTTGGATGCTGATATTTCGTTCTTCACGCTCTATATCGGTTAGCACATCGTATTTTTTTAATAATGCGTACAATTGATTCATAACTTCTTGATCAAGTGACCAATTCAACAGTTCTTCGAGCTGGAAATAGAGATGGGCGGGCATACATTGTGATTGACGCTCCAACCTTCGCGAGACATCCTTTAGCGAATGATCTACCGTACTAGGGTCCACGGTTTCATTCAACCTCCTCAATATTCATAAAGTCTATCTCCCATATTACCAAAAAAATATAGGAAGGGTTAGCGATACATTTTTCTAGTTGGCAATTTACACGTCGAGGAGTAAGATGATGCTTAGAAAACTTGATTCGAAGGAGATAGCGAGATGCGACATCGATTGACAGTACGGGAGTTGCGCCTTAAACGAATTGAGGCGTTATACCGGCTCGTCTTTGAAAAGCCGGCCCGATTTATCGCGACTGGATTTTTACTCGCCATCTTGATCGGAGCGACGTTGCTGTATATGCCGTTCGCCCAAACCGAACCGGTCTCTTGGATCGATTGCCTGTTCATCGCGACGTCAGCAGGCACGGTGACCGGATTGTCGACGATCGACATCGGCTCATCGTTCAATATGCTCGGCGAGCTCGTCATCGTCGCCTTGATTCAAATCGGCGGACTCGGGTTCATGACGGTCGCGCTCATGCTGCTCAGTGTGCTCGGTAAAAAAATCGGCTTAAAACAGCGGATCTTACTCCAAGAGTCGCTCAACTTGTCAGGGCCGGGTGGAACGGTCCGCCTCGTCCGCAACATCGTCTTCACGACCATCATCGTCCAATTCATCGGGATGTTATTTTTGACGGTCGAACTTTACAGCACGGGTGATTACCGGTTCGGCGAAGCACTGTATTATGGCTTTTTCCATGCCGTCTCGGCGTTTAATAACGCAGGTTTTGCGTTATGGCCCGACAGCTTGATGCAGTTCGAGCAAAATACGGCCATCGTCGTCACGATTTCGATGCTCTTGATGATCGGTGGTCTCGGATTCACGACGATTGCCGACGCGACCGAGGTGAAACGATGGAAGCGGCTCGCCCTACATTCGAAAATCATGATTGCTTCGCTTGGTGTCATCAACGGGATCGCCTGGTTCGGACTCATGCTGTTCGAGTGGGTATCAGTGGAAGGCGGCTTGTACGGCCGTCCGATTGGCGAGGCGCTAAACGTCACATTCTTTCAAGCGGTGACGACACGGACGGCTGGATTCAATACGGTGGACATCTCGATGATGGCGCCGGTATCAATCGGATTAATCCTCATCTTGATGTATATCGGGGCCGGGGCGGCATCAACGGGTTCTGGGATCAAAGTGACGACCGTCGCTGTCATTTTAGCGGACATGTGGGCGTTCATCGCCGGTAAAAAAGAAACGGTCATTCTCGAGCGGACGATTGATGCGTTTCAAATCAAGAAAGCATACGTCGTCGCCATCTCGAGTTTCTTCTTTATTTTGTTGATCACGGCACTCACGATTTTGACGAATGATCATATTCCGGCGACCGCTCTCTTGTTCGAGACCGTGTCTGCCTTCGGAACGGTCGGTCTCTCGCTCGGCATCACGGCTGAATTGAATGACACCGGGAAAGGGTTCATCATGTTCATGATGCTCCTAGGCCGTGTCGGCTCGCTGACCATTCTGTTCACGGTCGCACGACAGATGGACCGGAAGATCCGTTACCCGAAAGAGAAGCTGTTAATTGGATGAGGACACACAAAAAGCCCTGGTCAGGGCTTTTTGTGTGTGTTGTAGTAGGCGACGATGTCAGGCAAGTAGTCTTGTAAGTCCGGGCAAACGATGCCGGTCCCGTTTAACGCCCGGAGCGTCTGCGTCGTGTCGAAATGGACTTGATGCTTAAAATAGGCGAGCAGTTCTTTTGGAACCCCATATCGTTCCGATAGCTGTAAAGCGGAAAATCCGGTTTCTGCGGCGAAATGGGGAATCGTTCCGCGAGGCGAGCGACCAAACATCGCTTCGTGGATCATACGGTACACTTCCCGAGCCCCGTGCGGGAACGGGTCGGTCAAATGGAACGTGCGCTTTAGACCGACTGGGGCGTGGGCGAGATAAGCAGTCGCTTCGACCACGTAGTCATACGGCACGAGGTTCACTTCGATGTTTTGCCGTCCGATATACGGGAGCGGCGCTGCTTGACGCAACTGGTCCATCAACTTCAACACGAAGTAGACGCCATCGAATTTTTTCGTCTCTCCGGTCTTGCTATGGCCGATGACGATACTGGGACGGATGATCGTCGCGGGTATCGAGCCGAGTTCACGGGAGACGATGGCTTCCGCTTCATACTTCGTAGCCTCGTAATGGTTTTTAAACTGGACCCGATGCCATAGCTCGTTCTCATAGACGGTCCCTTGGCGGCGTCCGGAGACGTAGGCGGTACTAAAGTAGACGTATCGCTTTAAATGTTTTGCCCGTTTGGCGAACGCCGTCATATGCTTCGTCCCGAGCAAGTTGACTCGGTAGCCGACGTCATACGGGATGCTCAAGTCATAAGCGGCCGCTAAGTGGAAGATATAATTCACTTCCCGTTCGATGACCGACCGCATGATCGGATCGAGAATGACTTCCGGGAGTGTGATATCGGCTTCGACAAGCACTAACTGCTCGTCTTGAAGCGAAGTCGTGGCCAACAGTTCTTGTTTCAAAGCGAGCGCTTCCGGTCGTTGTGCCGGTAAATGGAGCGCATAGATCGTGCCGATCTGATCCGGCAATGTCGCGAGATGGGTAATCAGCTTTCCTGCTAAAAATCCTGGGAAACCGGTAAAGGCATAATGGTTCATGGCGTCTCCTCCGCTACATCTAACGTGAACGTGAACGTCGAGCCAACGCCTACGCTCGACTCGACTTCGATGCTGCCGCCGTGCGACTCGATGATCTCCTTACAGATGGACAACCCGAGGCCGGTGCCTCCGATTTGACGTGTATCTGAGTTGTCGACACGGTAGAATTTTTTGAACAGTTCTTCGAATGCGTGCTCGGGAATCCCAATCCCAAAATCTTGGACAGACACGTGGGCTTGCTTGTGTTCTTTCCGGACGCGAACTTCAATCTCATGACTGTGAGGTGAGTACTTGATGGCGTTTGAAAGCAAGTTGATGATGACTTGCTCGATCCGGTCCTTATCGGCGATGAGAACGAGCAACTCGTCGGCATCATCGAAATGAATCGAGTGGTCAGTCGTCTCGCGGAAGCGTTCGACGACTTCGCGGACGAGCTCGTTCAAGACGAAGCGGTCTCGTTTATACTCTTGGTTGCCATCTTCCATGCGCTGAATATCGAGGAAGTCGTTCAACAAGTCCGTCAACCGCTTCGCTTCTTTCGCCATCGTCTTTAAATAACGCTCGCGCTTGTCCTTCGACAAATCGCGTGTCAGCATCAATTCGATGTATCCCGATAAAGAAGATAATGGCGTTCTCAACTCGTGTGAGACGGTGCTGACCAACTCGTTTTTGATTTGGTCCATCCGCTCTTCTTCGGTCCGGTTGCGGAAGACGAACAAAAAGCCACTGTCCATCCCGATCTGCCGTTTTGTGTCCATTCCCGTTCCGTACATCTCATAATACTGTTCGTCGCGATCGTTCGGTTGCGGAATCGAAAAACGGAGCGACACTTCACGAGCCGACCCGTCGAGCAAGAGGTCGATTTTCTTTAACATTTCAGTGCGGTCACGGCCCCGGAATGTCGTCAGGAGCGGGATGCGTTCCTGTATCTTGTTCGGAGCGATGCCGGGCAGGTCGAGTAAGCGCCGGGCATGTACGTTCATGAACAGGACACTACCGTTCGATTCGGTCAAGACGAACGCCTCGTTCGATGCTTGCAGAATCGATTGGATGATGTCGCGCTGACGAGCAATCGCATTTTTCTCTCGTTCAAGCATGCGCTCGACTTTTTTACGGTCACTAATATCGCGCATGACGGCGACGCGGAGCGTCTGGCCTTGGAACGTCACTTCTTTCGGATAGACTTCCATCTCTAAAAAGGTACCGTCCTCGCGCCGTCCGATGACTTCGTACGGGGTTTGAATGTGATTACGGATCCGTCTGAGGACATCGGCCCGGTAGCCTTCCGCGATAAATTCAATCGTTTGGCGTCCGACCATGTCCTCGGCCGGGATACGGAAAATCGTTTCGGCTGCCTTGTTCGCGTCAAGAATCGTTCCCCCTTCGTGAAACAGGACAGCTTCAATCACGGACTCAGCAAACATGCGGTAGCGCTGCTCTTTATGGAGCAGTTCACCTTTGAGCGCGATTTCAGGACTGACATCAAAGACGAAGAAAAAGAAGCCGATGATTTGATTGTGTTCATAGACTGGCTGCATGAACAGTTTGCCGACGAAATGGGTGCGGTCTTTACGCTGAAACTTCCATTCTCGGTCTCCACGATCGAGTGCGACGCGCAGCATCTGTTCGAACGACAACAAGCGCTCCGTCTCGTCTTGATAATGCGTCCGCTTCTCACTCAGTTCTCGCGACTCGAACAAGGCGAACGGTGTCATCTCATAGAGCACTTCGTGAGGTTTATAGCCGAACAGCTCGGTCGCTCCTTTATTGAAGCGATTGATGAGCAGATTGGCATCTGTCATGATCATCGCCATGTCGAGCTCGGTATGCATCATCGCCTCAAAGGCGTTATGTTGGACCGTGACCCGCGTGTCGAGCGGGAGCGGCTCGATGGAGAGAACGTATATATGTTCATATGGGATCGCATGGACGCGAATCGTCGGCATCTCGTATATCCAAGGAAGTCCTTGCTCCATCCGACGCGACAATTCCATGGTGAGGGGTGATTGGTTGACCATGTGGAAAATATTCGTTTTCGTCTGTAAGTCTTCAGGAAACTGCTCCATGAACGGACGATTCGCCTGAACGATCGTACCGTCCTTCGTAATCAACGCGACGCCGTAAGGTAAAGCGTGCAGCAGTTCGTTTTGGAGATACATCCTTTTCTCCATTAACGTTTGATCCCTCCTTCTTTATATCAAACGGGTACATTTGGAATACATTCGACAGATGCCCCTTTGTTTTCCTGCATTGATTCGGTAAAGTAAATAAAAGAAACGATAGGGAGGACGATTGACGTGAAAGGAATGGCGCTTAGCCTATTGATTGCCACCGGATTATGGTGGTTCGAAGCACCGATGTGGAGCGTCGTCACGGTGCTCGCTCTCGGGATTGCTTGGCTCATCTGGCGGATGCGCCTGTCGACGATTGATCGGATTGATCGAATGGACGGCCGTGAGTTTGAGCTGTTTTTAGAAGAAGTATTCACAGCGCTCGGGTACACCGTGACGGTCACGCCAGCGTCACGTGATTTCGGGGCGGATTTGCTCCTTGAAACGTCGGACGGCTGGTCGATCGCGGTCCAAGCAAAACGCTATGAAAAAGTTGTCGGACTCGAAGCGGTCCAGCAAGTAGCCGCGTCCGTTCCATACTACGGGGCGAACGAAGGATGGGTCGTCACGAACTCGTCCTATACGGATAGTGCATACGAACTCGCCGAACCAAATCAAGTTCGTCTGATTGCAAGAACGGAGCTCGAACAGCTGCTTAAACAGGCTGGATTTAAGTGCTAAAATGGCGCCTGTTCACAGCTTTGACAGACTGGCGGATTGTGTCGAAGAAAAAGGGGTTGTCTTTTTCCTCAAACGGTGCAATAATCATCTTCGTCATATGAAATATGTAGTAGTTGAACAGAGAAACACGACTACTAGAAACTAAATTGGGGTTTCACAGAATGACCAACCGAACAAACACAAAAATCGAGGTTGGAACGTAGTAGGAGGAAAAAGCGGTGCGCAAATTAATTTATGTAAAAGGTTGTGTCTTTACGCAAGGCGAGGCGACCATTTATGACGAAACAAATGATGCAATCGGATCTGTTCACCGCAACGCGGAGGGCAATGTCCAAGTGCACAACTTGTCCGGTCGACAAATCGCTCACGGGAAGTACATCCCGAACTGCCAAAAGTGGGTCGTCATGAACCATGACGGGCAAGCGATTGGTCAATTAAAAGACAAGTTCTCGTTATTCGGGAAAAAGTGTGAATACAACGTCTATGAACGCGGTCTCTACACGATTCAATACGACGTCGAACGCTACAAGTTCAGTGTTCGCGATAAAGCTGGGAAACTTGTGGCGGAACTTCGCAAACAAGATGACGATTCTTTCTGTTTGACGAAAGAGGCGGATCAGCTCTCGATGTTCGAGTTGTTGTCAGTTTTGAAGACGTTGACGGTCAAATCACGGATGCCGGTCGCCATGTCAGTCTAACCAATATGACGAACACCAGTCACTGCGACTGGTGTTTTTTTTTGCGTTCCACAAAAAAAGCTTCATTTGATTGGCTCAAATGAAGCGGCTTAAATAGTGTTTGGCCTCGATCTCGAGTGTCGTCACGCGGTGCGCGTACAAGCATAGCTTCAGAACGTGCATGATGTTCGGATGGGTGTGTCCCATCTTCTCAATCGAACGCTTCGCACGAGTGTCTAACATCTCGATCGGGCTCGTCGACTTGGCATACTCCGCGTACAAGCGGTAGAAGTCGATCGGGGAGATGAGGTCGTCCTCGTCGCGGTCGGGATTGTTGAAGATGAGTGCGAGCAGCGAGCTCGTCTCTTCGAGCGAAAACAGATGCTTCAAGTCGTCGAGCAAATAAATGATCGCAGCCTGTTGTAGCGAATATTTTTTACCGACCCGGGGGACACCGATGATTTTACGAACTTCGCGTTTCGTCCAGTTTTGAATCGTCGTCGCGGACAAATGCTCTCCGGTCAGTGTGTTGGCCAAAGCCACGATTTGATTGATCGACAATCCGTTCTTTTCAATATGAAACAAATGGATTTTACGAAGCTCTTTCGGGAAATGCTCACGCACTTCTTCAGGAAAAAGTGAGATGGCCCGATCGACGTCACCAACCCGCATATAGTGAAGGCAATCAGCCAACGTTTGAATCGAATTTGCGTCGCGCATACAGGCATCCTTTCTATAGCCGACTTCGTTCGCAGGCTATACAGTCATTTGACCTCATTCTACCAAATGTTTGAAAAGGAAGCTAGGTTCTGGCTTGATTAAGGTATAATGAGTACGTATAAAAATCGCACATAAAGGTGGTCCCACGATGAATGAATGGGTCAGTTCTATTCTGTCCATCGTCATTGTCCTGGTGTTTCTTGTCGGTCTCGAACAGATTGGCAAGCGCCTCGGCTGGACGGATGAGACAATTCGAAAGAGTGTACATATTGCAGTCGGGCATTGGTCATTGCTCGCCGTCTGGTTGATGGACACATGGTACATCGCTGCCATACCGCTCGTGTTCTTTACGTTCGCAAACGCGTGGCTTCTATATAAGAGCCCGTCTCCGGTCCATCAGACCGAGCGGAAATCGCTCGGGACCGTCTATTATCCGATCGCACTCCTCGTCATCTTGTTCTTCTTTTTCGAGACGGAACCGCTCGCCTTTTTAGCGGGTTCGCTCGTATTGGCATGGGGAGACGGCTTAGCAGCCCTCATTGGACGAAAATATGGGACGGTGATCTATGACCTGTATGGGCAAAAGCGATCGTTCCAAGGCAGCATGGCCATGTTCTTAAGTTCGTACGTGGTACTCTTTTTATTGTTTTTGTGGAAAGGTATTCCGATGTGGCAAGTGGTAACTTATGGGTTTATCATTTCCATCATAGCGACGCTGACAGAAGCGATTTCGTATCGAGACTGGGATAATTTCACAATCCCGATTGTCGTCGCCGTCGCGACATCATTATTGTTGTAAACTATTTGCTAGATTGTAAAGAAAACGTTGCTTGTCACTCTCGGTAAACATTTGTATACTGTGTTTCGTACTGAAACCATTCAGCAACGTGTCCGAGGCGAACTTTTTCGCTTGCGGCACTAATAAAATAGACCGTAAAGGATTGAGGCAACGCATGAGCTTTTTAGACCAACTACTCACAATCATCCCGGCCGAGCGCTTCAAGCAAGACGAGCCGCTGTCAGCACACACATATACAAAATTGGGCGGGAAAGCGGATTATTTCGTAGCTCCACACACGTATGAAGAAGTTCAAGCCGTCCTCGAGCTCGCCCATCGCGAGAACGTACCATTCATGATTCTCGGTTTCGGGTCCAACTTGATCGTTCGAGACGGCGGCCTGCGTGGCATCGTCTTGAATTTGAACGAATTGAACACGGTTCGCCGTGACGGCAACCGGATCATCGCCCAAGCAGGAGCGGCCATCATCGACGTGTCGCGCCAGGCGCTCACTGAAGAGCTGTCTGGACTGGAGTTCGCATGCGGTATTCCGGGAACGGTCGGAGGCGCTGTTTACATGAACGCGGGTGCCTACGGCGGCGAGACGAAAGACGTAATCGCGAGTGCGGTCGTTTTGACGCCAGACGGCGAACTGCTCACGCTCTCGAAAGATGAGCTTGACCTCGATTATCGAACGAGCCGAGTTTCGAAAGAAGGCTTGATCGTCTTAGAGGCGACGTTCGAACTCGATCCGCTCGGTTATGAAGCGATCAAAGACGTAATGGACGATTTGACGCATAAGCGTGAATCGAAACAACCACTTGAATATCCGTCATGCGGCAGTGTGTTCAAGCGCCCGCCCGGTTACTTTGCCGGTAAACTGATTCAAGATTGCGGACTGCAAGGCAAGCGCATCGGCGGGGCGGAAGTATCACTCAAGCACGCGGGCTTCATCGTCAATATCAATCAGGCGACAGCGACTGAATACATCTCGCTCATTCGTCACGTCCAAGCGACGGTCAAACAGAAGTTTGAGATCGAACTTGAACCTGAAGTGAAAATCATCGGTGAAGACATCGCCGTCGAAAACGCATAAACATACGCAAGACGCCCGAACGGGATTTTCCGTTCGGGCGTCTTTCTGTCCGCATATTTCGGATGTGTTCGATTACGCGTGGAGCTGCTTCGTGACGGCTTCAGAGGCTGGTACGAACGTGTAGCCGAGGTCACGGGCGACGGCTTCGTATGTGACCGTACCGTCGATGACGTTCAACCCTTTGAGGAGCGCTGCATTTTCGCGAAGCGCCGGGAAGATTCCTTTTTGAGCGCACTCGACGATATAAGGCATCGTCGCGTTCGTCAAACCGAGCGTCGACGTGCGCGGGACCGCCCCTGGCATGTTGGCGACGGCATAGTGCTGCACACCGTAGCGTTCGTACGTCGGCGCGTCATGCGTCGTAATATGATCGATCGTCTCACAGATCCCGCCTTGGTCGATGGCGACATCAACGATGACTGACCCCGGTGACATTTGTTGCACCATCTCTTTCGTGACGAGTTTAGGTGCTTTCGCGCCCGGGATGAGGACGGCACCGATGACGAGGTCGCTCTCGGCGACTTGCTTCGCGATATTATAGCGGTTCGAGATGAGCGTGTTGATCGTGTTCCCGAACTGGTCGTCGATTTGGCGGAGACGAGCCGGACTGATGTCCATGATGGTCACGTTGGCTCCGAGACCGATGGCGATGCGGGCCGCGTTCATTCCGACGACACCGCCCCCGATGACGGTGACGTTCGCACGAGGCACCCCGGGAAGACCTGACAAGAGGATCCCTTTGCCGCCATGCGGTTTTTCTAAAATTTGCGCCCCGATTTGAGCAGCCATCCGTCCTGCGACTTCGCTCATCGGTGTGAGCAGCGGAAGCGTACGGTCGACTTCGACCGTCTCGTAGGCGATGGCGGTCATGCCTGAATTGACGAGCGCTTTCGTGAGTTCAGGTTCGGCCGCTAAATGTAAATACGTGAAGAGCGTGAGGTCTGGACGGAAATATTGATACTCTGACGGCTGTGGTTCTTTTACTTTCAAGGCGAGTTCAACGTCTCCCCAAACGTCCTGTGCTGAATCGACGATGCTTGCCCCAGCGTCGATGTACTCCATATTCGTGAAGCCGCTCCCGATACCGGCCCCCGTCTCGACGAGCACCTCGTGTCCGAGTTCCGTCAAGACGGATGCACCCATCGGCGTCAACGCGACGCGGTTTTCGTTATTTTTAATCTCTTTCAATACCCCGATTTTCATGTGTAGTTCCCCTTTCTATCTGCTGACACAATCTGTTCACACCTCTAGTATAGACCCAAGTGAAATCGCTGTCTTTAGCATGGATTCTAAAAACGGCAACCCCCACTTTGTGATTTTTCACAAAGTGGGGGTCAGTCGTCTTGACGATATTGTCCGGCCTTGATCGCTAAATAAATAGCAGCCCGTTCCGGGAGCGAGACTTGGGTGATGCTCGTCAGTTCTTCGATCCGTCGAATCCGATACAAGACCGTGTTCGGATGGATATGGAGGTGGGCGGCGACTCGTTTGACGTTCCCGTCAAAATAGAAATACCATTCAAGCGTCGTCACGAGTTCGGTGTGGTGGACTTGGTCATACGCCTGCAACCGTTCGATCGTCGGGTGCGTCTCGAGGCGCAGGCCGATCCGTCGGGACAAATCGGGGACGAGTTGATAGATGCCGATCTGCTCGAACGCCCGGGCACTAGCGAGCTCGAACGGGAACTTCCGGCGTAGCGATGTGACCCGTCTCGCTTCCTCGGTCGCGGCATAGAGCGTATCGCTCTCGAAGAAACGACGGCTAATCCCGAGGCGAGGTTCGGCGTCAGTGAACTTGTCTTGAAGCTGGGTCTCGAAGCGGTCGGCCCACTGGAGGAGGGCGGCCTCTTCTTCAGATAGCTCGGACTTCATATAGTGCCAGACGAGCAGCTGTTGGCCGTCGATGGCGTGAAGGACGACCTCGATCGCTTCTTGTGTCGCAAGCGCATAAAATAACCGCTCAGCGAATTGCGGAGTGATCGGCTGCAAGCAGTCGATGATCGTCAGGCGATTCGCGACGGCGATTGGGGCAAGTTCGTTCAAGCGTTCCCGATGTGCGGGAGCGAGGTATGGCGAAGCGAGCACTTCTAAAAAGAAACGCTCGAGTTCGGCATCGATGCGACGTTCGTGCATGGCGATCGTCATGAGCAGTTTCTTGGCGATATTTGCCCCGTCCTTCAAGACGGTGAGTTCCTGCTCGGAGAACGGGGTCGTCCGGGCCAGGCTCCAAATGTAGCCGAGCACGTCTTCTTGCTGCTTGATGACGACGGCGGCGCGCTCGCTGAGACCGATGGCCATCCGGGCCGGGATGACGACAGGCTCGTCTCGGTCGATCAGCTCTTGCAGGATACCGCTTTCCCACAAATCTTCGATGACGGCTTCCGGGACACGGCGGCCGATGATGGTCGCGATCCGGGCCGGGTCGGTCGAGTCGGGATGCGTGCTATAGGCGAGTAGCTGATGGTGGCGATTTTCGATCGTGATCGGTGCGCGGATCGCTTGCCCGATCGCTTCGGCGAGTGTGTCGAGCGATTCATATGATTTCTGTAAAAAAGGCATGTCGATTCCTCCTCTCTATCACTATACCGTCTCTGTTGTGAAAGTTCACAAAAAGATGGACAGTTTTTGAGAGGGGAACGACATGCCTGAACGTGTGTATCGTTTACATGGGGAAAAATAGTCCGACGACGAGGCCGAGCAATGCGCCGACGATGACTTGGTACGGTGTATGGCCGACGAGTTCGTTCAAGATCGGTGTGTCGTGCTTGATCCCTTTAAAATAGTCGTTCAATAGACGGGCTTGGAAACCGACGGCTTGACGGACGCCGGTCGCGTCGTACATGACGATCGTCGCAAACGTGAGCGCGAGGGCGAACATGCTCGAGTCGAGGCCTTCAGCCCGGCCAATCGCGGTCGCGAGCGCGACGACGGTCGAGGTATGGGAACTTGGCATTCCGCCTGAGGCGAACATAATTTCAAGTTCAAAGTCACGTGTTCGAATGAGTTCGGTCACAAGTTTGGCCGCCTGTGCGATAAACCAGGCCAGTATTGCGGCGAGTAACGGTTCGTTAAAGAGCAATTCAGTCACTTCCTGTCTGACAATAGTATCTACACTATACCCGATTCCATGCCGCGCTAGACGTAAAGTTTCTGTCAAAAATAGCGTCGCGGGCAAATGCCCGCGACGCTATTCGGTCGATTTTTGTTACCCGACGACGCCTTCAGTCTCTTGAAGTTTTTCCGCGATGTTCTCGATGATAAAGCGGTTGCGTGGATGCTCCTGACACTCTTTCGAGCATGAACGCATCTGTTTCGGCTCACACTCTTCACAACAGAAGTGTTGTTTATTGCACTCCGGGTTGGCACAATTAACGTAACGGGTCGTCTTCGTTCCGCAGTGCATACACGCTGAAACGACTGACGGATTGACCGTGTTGACCGGGACGTTGATGCGCTCGTCAAAGACGTAAAGCTCGCCGTCCCAGTTTTCACCTTGCGTCGCTTCGTCCTTGCCGTACATGGCGACGCCGCCTTTTAAGTGGAAGATGTTGTCGTGACCTTGGTCACGCATATATGCGGTAAATTTCTCGCAACGGACGCCTCCGGTACAGTACGTGAGAAGTGTTTTCCCTTCGTAGAGGTCTTTGTTCTCCTCGAGCCAGTCTGGCATGTAACGAGAAGCCTCTACGTCGATTTTGATCGCATTTTTGAAGTGACCAAGATCGTACTCGTAGTTGTTACGAACGTCGAGGATGACGACATCATCGCGATTCATCATCTCTTTCCATTCTTCCGGTTCGAGATACGCACCGTGTTGTTTAGGCACGTCGAACTCGCCATCAAAGCGCCACGTCACGAGCTCTTGTTTGTGACGGACAAAGATTTTCTTGAAAGCATGCTCTTCGACTTCATCGATTTTGAACTCGATGTCGCTGAAGTATGGATCGGCTTTCAAGTCGTTCATGTACTGTTCGGTTTGTTCCCAAGTGCCCGAGCACGTCCCGTTGATTCCTTCGGAAGAAATCAAGATACGTCCTTTGATCCCGAGGTCCTTACAATACTTGAGGTGTTGTTGTGTCAGTGTTTCTGGGTCCTCGATGTTGACGTACTTATAGTACAGTAAGACCCGCATTGGTTTTGTTTCCATGTTATTGCTCCCCTGTGTTCAGTTTTTTGCAGGAAAACGAACGTTGGGTTGTGTCGTTCGACGAATGAACTTGCCTGCAACCACAAGTCCATTATTATATGATAGATATCACAGTGAAATTTCGCAAATACTTTTTATTTTTTTTTGAGGAGGGCAGGGGGATGCGTCCTCTTGAACGAATTCGGGTAAAAGGTAGTAACGAAAGCCGAAGGTGGAAACTGAGATGCTCACATCACTACAACAATATATATTGAACATCATCGAATGGCTCCAAGGACTGCCGGGAGGTCCTTGGGCTGGACTCGGAGCCCCGTTCCTAGAAGCGATTTTCCCGTTTCTCCCGCTCGTCTTGATCATCTCGGCGAACGCTGCCACGTATGGCTTCTGGCTTGGTGTTCTCTTGTCATGGATCGGCAGTTTGGCAGGGACGCTCCTCGTGTTCGCCGCCGTCCGATACGTGTTCCGCAAACCGATGACGCGTTGGCTCGAAAAACATAAACAGGGTGTCTATTGGCTCGATCGCATCAACCATATGAGTCCAATCTCGCTCGGATTCTTATATTCGTTGCCGTTCATCCCGGTCAGTTTGATCACGTACTTACTCGCCTTGATTCAAATGCCGCTCCGAACGTTCGTATTGGCGGCCGGATTCGGGAAACTGCTCGTCGTCATCATCTTCTCGGTCATCGGTGATCAGTGGCAAGAGTTCATCCAAAGCCCGTTCCGCTTATCGATGCTCGGCCTGCTCTTGCTCGTATTGTGGGCGATCAGTCGCGGTCTCGAAGAACTTCTCAAACGGCGCGCTTTCAAAAAACGGAACGAAGAGCTCAAACGTAAACGTGAAGCAAGAACATAAAAATCCTCGAAGGCGGCCGCCTTCGAGGATTTTTGCTTAGTTGGTTTTTTTGAAACGTGGGAAGTTGAAGACGATCGCCAAGCCTCCGCAAATGAACAGGAGGAACGGATAGAACATATACGGGACGAGGGCGGGGGACGCCGTGTTCGTCAACTCGGCGGCGATGAGGAGCTGCGCCCCGTAAGGCAGAAGTCCTTGTACCCCGCACGAGAAGATGTCGAGTACGCTCGCTGACTTTTTCCGTTCGATGTCATACGTATCGGCGATATTCGCGGCAAGCGGGCCTGCTACGAGAATCGAGATCGTATTGTTCGCCGTCGCGACGTTCGTCGCACTGACGAGCCCGGCGATGCTCCATTCCGCACCAGCCCGGCGCTGAATCCGTGACGTGAGTGCATCTCGTAAATAGGTGAGTCCACCGTTATGCGAGATGAGCCCGACGAGTCCGCCCATGAATAACGTCAAGAGCGAGATCTCGGCCATGCCCATCATACCGTCGGCCATCGCCGTAACGTAAGACGTGACGGCCAAGCTTCCGTCAATCAGTCCGATGATGCCAGCGAGCGCGATGCCGCCGAGCAAAACGAGGATGACGTTCAGTCCGGTCAAGGCGAGGACGATGACGGCGAGATACGGAATCAATTTGTACCATTCGAACGCGGCCACTTCAATCGTCGATTCTCCACTTGAGAGAACGGCTAACAGGACGGTCGTGATGATTGCGGCCGGGAGCACGATCCAAAAGTTGGTCCGGAACTTGTCACGCATGTTCGTCCGCTGTGTCCGGACGGCGGCGATTGTCGTATCTGAGATGAATGACAAGTTGTCTCCGAACATGGCCCCGCCGACAACGGCCGCGGCCGCGATCGCGATATTGACCCCGCTCTCTTGATGGATGCCGAGCGCGATTGGGGCGAGCGCGGCAATCGTACCGGTCGATGTGCCCATCGCCATCGAGATGAAGGCAGCGATGACGAACAATCCGCTCAGTAAGAGTGACGGCGGCAGGAACGTCAACGCCGCATTGACCGTCGCGTCAATCGCACCGATTGCACCGGCGACGGTCGAGAACGCGCCAGCGAGCAGGAAGATGAATATCATGATCAAGATACCTGGATTACCGGCGCCTTGGGCGATACGTTCGACGGTCTGTGTGACGCTTCCTTTCGTCATCATCGCGGCGACAATTAAAGCGATCAACGCCGCGATCAGCACCGGGAACTTGTAAAAGTCACCATAATAAATACCTGCCCCGATAAAGAAGACGAGGAAGACGAGCAAGGGCAAGAGCGCCCATTTGTTAGCTGTTGGTTGTTCCAATCGATTCACCTCATTTCAAAGAATAGAAAAAAAGAGCCTTCCGAAAAAGGCTCTCTCTGTAAGAGACACCCTTTTCATCTTTCGAGCAGAACGCTCGCTGGATTTGGCACAGGTTACCCGCTGCCGAGACATCTAAGGGCCAGTCCCTCCGTCTCTCTTGATAAAAAGTCGTCATGATGTAGTTGTTAGACACGTTTCCTAACGTACCTGTTTCAAATCGGGTTGTCAACAGAAATCCCCCTGCGCCAGTGGACGCGGGGGGAAGTCATGTCGTCAAAAAGTTGTAATGGGCGACGCGGTTACGACCGGCGTACTTGCCGCCGACGTAAAGGGCCCGGTCAGCGTTACGGATCGTATCGTCAAGCCGTTTGTCGCCGAACGCTTGAATCGTATCGACACCGATCGAGGCGGTCACGGGAATATCGACCCCATCGACACGGAACGGCTTATCTTCAATTTTCTGCCGAATCCGTTCGGCGATATCGACGGCTTGGTCGACGTCGCAATGATTGAGCAGCAAGATGAACTCCTCGCCCCCGTAACGGGCCGCAAAGTCATCGGTCCGGAGCATTTGCCGGATTCGCCGCCCGAACTCTTGGAGCACGCTGTCTCCGACTTGGTGACCGTGCGTGTCATTGATTTTTTTAAAGAAGTCGATGTCGAGCATCGCGACCGAGATCGGGTACATCGAGCCGTCCGAGATTTGTTGAATCCCATACTCGTAGAACGCGCGCGCATTGGCGAGCAGCGTCAAGCTATCGGTGCGGCTTTCCGTGTATAGGCGGTCGCGCTCGTGGCATCGGCTGATCGTTCGGTTGAACGATTTCAACAGTTTTACCATCTCGTTTTGAATGATGGGGGGATAGCCATAGACGTGTTCACCAATCATGACGATACGTGTGCGAATCCCGTCAATCTCTTCTGACTGGACCGAGATGAAGCTGTGGTAATCGTCATGAAACGCATCTGACAACGCTGCGTCCCATTCGAAGCGCATCTCATAATCGACAGACTTGGCGTGTGGATGGCGCGCTTCCATCAAGTCGAAGACGAGTGGACGGTCGATCGGCTGTCGCGTCAACAAATCGAAATAGAGCGTTCGGTCGAACAGGACGAACTCGACAAACCCTTTATCATATTGGTTGAGGCGCTCACATTGACTCAAGAACACTTCAATCGCCTGGGCCTCGCTTTGAGATAGGGAGACGGCCTCTTTCGCTTCATCGTACTGTTCGATCAATGACTTGAACGCGTCTTGGCGCCCTTTTTGAATCATCAACCGCTTAATAAAGAACGTGAGGGCGGCCGCGATGCTGCTGACGACGAGCAAGTTCGTCTCACGGAAGAACGACGCGGCGAAGATGAAGACCAAACTGACGATGTATGTGTAAAACGCGATGCTCAAAAAATCACGGACCGGGATATCGACGCGGAACCACCAGCCGACCTGATACTTCTGGACGACCGTGTTCAAAATTATGGCAATGATCAGACCGACGAGCGGAACGAACGAATCCTGCGAATAGAAGCCAAGACCAGTTTCACCTCCGAGGGCCAAGTAAACACTTGCCGGGATGGCGATTTCTAAAAATGACGTGATCGCGTTCCAAGGATAAGTGAACCGAAAGCGGCGGAGCGCGACGCGCGGTTTTAGGTTGGCGAACTGAAAGACGAGAAGTCCGATTTGGTTGACGAGGAGCGCCGTCTCAAAATCAAAGAATAAAAAGATGATGAGGACGATACTTTCTGAAAACGTGAAATAAATGCCTTTTCGTTCAATCGAGTCCATTTGGAAAATGACGACGAGCAGCGCGATCAAGATGAACGGAAGCGGCTCGATTGCCGGAATATCAAGAACACCGGTTGTAAACAAGGTGATGGTCAGTAAAACGATCAAACTCCAAATGCTCCAACCGAGGACGGACATTTTGCGAAAATGATTCATAGTTCCCTCCTGTGTGGGAAAAGTCTTCTCATATGTATGGTAGGAGATTCGGCACGGTTGCGCCCAAGTCCTGCCTATTCATCATAATGGCTGAATTCTAGCATTGAGTCTACATCAAATATCCTCTATAATGAAGTTGCTTTTCAACCACATAGACGAAAGTCGATGAAAAAGAGAGTAACGATCGTTTAGTCAACAAAGCGACCTAGGGATTGGTGAGAGCCTAGGCTGACAAACATCGCGAAACGCACTTTTGAGATGCTATCCGAAGCGAGTAGGCGTAGCCGGGGGCCCCCCGTTATCACCATTAAAGTGGTCTGTGTAAAGCAGGCAAGAAGAGTGGTACCGCGGGCCAACCCGTCTCTTTGCATCTGTGCAAAGGGCGTTTTTTTTATGACTAGATTTGAAGGAGGAAATTTACATGAGTTATGAACGCAAGTATGCGGAGGCTCTGTCACGTGTCATCGGTGACGAACTCACGCTCGACCAGATTGAGGCATTGATTGAAAAACCAAAACATGAGGCGCACGGGGATCTCGCGTTCCCATGCTTCCAACTCGCCAAGGCGTACCGGAAAGCGCCGGTCATGATTGCGACTGACATCGCCGGTGAATTGAACGACGAACTGTTCACAAAAGTTGAAGCGGCCGGTCCATATGTGAACGTCTTCTTGAGCCGTGACGTCGTCTCGCAGGAAATCATTAACACGGTTCTCGACGAGCAAGCGGATTACGCGACGCATGCGACACGCAACGAGACGATTGTCACGGACTTCTCGTCACCTAACATCGCCAAACCGTTCTCGATGGGACACTTGCGCTCGACGGTCATCGGTAACGCCATCAACCAGATCGCTCGCAAAAACGGCTACAACGTCGTCGGTGTCAACCACCTCGGCGACTGGGGTACACAATTCGGGAAACTCATGGTCGCTTATAAGAAGTGGGGCGATGAGGAAGCGGTCCGGGCAAATCCGATCGCTGAGCTCTTGAAGCTATACGTTCACTTCCATGAAGAAGTGAAAACTCAGCCTGAGCTTGAAGACGAGGGCCGTGCTTGGTTCAAAAAGCTCGAGGACGGTAACGTTGAAGCGACCGAACTGTGGACGTGGTTCCGTGACGAGTCGCTCAAAGAGTTCCAAAAAGTATACGATCTCCTCGGTGTCGAGTTTGACAGCTTCCACGGTGAAGCGTTCTACAACGACAAGATGGACCGGATCGTCGCCATGCTCGAAGAGAAGAACCTGCTCGTCGAGAGTGAAGGGGCGATGGTCGTCTCGCTTGAAGACGAGAACTTGCCACCTTGCCTGATCACAAAGAAAGACGGCGCGACGCTTTACGCGACACGTGATTTGGCTGCGGCCGTCTATCGTCATGAGACGTACAACTTCGTCCAAGCGAACTACGTCGTCGGTGGCGAGCAGGCGCTCCACTTCAAACAGTTGTTCTCGGTACTCCGCAAGCTCGGTTACGACTTCGTCGACGGCATGCACCACGTACCGTTCGGCTTGATCTTGCAAGAAGGGAAGAAGATGTCGACACGTAAAGGCCGCATCGTCCTACTTGAAGAAGTATTGAAAGAAGCGATCGAGAAAGCGCAAGCGAACATCGAACAGAAGAACCCTGAGCTTCCAAACGCAGAGAACGTGGCTCGTATGGTCGGCGTCGGCGCCGTCATCTTCCACGATTTGAAGAACGAGCGCATCAACAACATCGAGTTCGACCTCGACAGCATGCTCAAGTTCGAAGGGGAGACGGGACCTTACGTGCAGTACACGAACGCACGGGCGAACTCGCTCCTCCGTAAAGGCAACTACGACGGTTCGACGTTCGCAGGTGCGGACGACGACCACACGTGGGGTGTCGTGACGATGCTCAACGCGTTCCCACACGTCATCACGCGTGCCCATGAGCGCCGTGAGCCGTCGATCATCAGC
Organism: Exiguobacterium sp. SH5S13; assembly: GCF_004337085.1. NCBI lineage: Bacteria > Bacillati > Bacillota > Bacilli > Caryophanales > Exiguobacterium > Exiguobacterium sp. SH5S13. The sequence goes on from NZ_SJUS01000020.1 coordinate 26,824, forward strand.
CGTTACGTCCTCGACTTGGCGCAATCGTTCAACAAGTATTACGGCCACGTCCGTGTGCTTGAAGAAGATGCGGGCAAACAATCGCGTCTCGCGCTCGTCAAAGCCGTGACGATCGTCTTGACGGAAGGACTCCGTTTAATCGGTGTTCAAGCTCCAGAAGAAATGTAAATACAACAAAAGGGACCTGCGAAAGGTCCCTTTTGTTGTGTCACGCCTTCATCCGCGTGACTGTTCGCGTCTTCGTATCATACAGACACCATTCTCGGTCGAAGATGACGGCGCCGACGTTGATGACGTAGCGCTTCTTCTTCAACTTGAACGGTGTCCCGATTTCCCAGGGAATCGAGCGGCCTTTCCGGTAGATGCCCGGAATATGACTATGCCCGATGAAGACGAGCGGGTACTTGCCTTTTTCGACGATCGGCTCCCAGTCGGCGCTCCACTCGATTTGGTGACCATGTAAGAACAGCGCCTCATCGAGTGTCGTCTGTTCAGGCAATAATGAGATGCGGGTCTTGACAGGGTGCGACACGATGAGCACTTCGTCAATCCGTTCTTCTTGGTTGCCGCGCAGGCTCGGGAACGTCAAGAGCGCCTCGTACTGCTCGTCAAACGTCATGACGTCAGAGACGTCATGAAACCGTTCGTTGCGCCGTTTTTTGCCGATATGGCACTCGTACAAGTCGCCGAGGCAGAGGATGTGCTCGGTCTCGCGCCTGACCGCCTTGAGGACGGCTTTCAAATCATCAAACGAACCGTGCGGGTCACTGATGATGGCGAGTTTCATCGGTAGTTCGTGAACTGGGCATCGACCGATAACTCGAGCTCACGGACGAGTTGCATGACCGCTTGTAGGTCATCCCGTGACTTGGCCGTCACACGAATTTGATCGTCTTGAATTTGCGATTTCACTTTCAACTTCGACTCTTTGATGGCGTTGTTGATCTTCTTGGCATCGTCTTTGTCGATTCCGCTCTTCAACTTGACACGTTGACGGACGGTACCGCCGAGTGCGCGTTCGATTTTTTGATAGTCGAGGTTTTTCGTCGGCACACCGCGCTTGATCAACTTCGAGATCATGACGTCTTTTAACTGTTCGAGTTTGTAATCGTCATCTGAGACGAGGACGAGGTCACCGTTATCGAGTGACATCTCACTCTTCGACCCTTTAAAGTCGTAACGGTTCAAAATTTCTTTTTCGGCGATTTGGATCGCGTTTTTCACTTCTTCGAGGTTCATTTCTGACACGATATCAAAAGAATTGTCTTTTGCCATGTTTCATCCATCCTTTGTATGGGTTTTGTTATAATGATAGCAGATTTGAAGCAGTGAAGGAGTGAAACGATGGAACATACAATCGATAGACAGACAAATGTAGACTTGGATCACGTTGCATATCATGGAAAAGACCTTGGGGTGACGTTTAAAAGTGAACTCATCCGTCTGCGGGTGTGGTCGCCGGTAGCCGAGCAAATGACAGTGAAGCTTTATCGTACGGCGCGGGCGCGTAAGTTTGATCGCATCGAGCTCGAACGGGCCGAAAAAGGGACATGGATGGTCGAGCTTGACCGGGCGCAATTCGAAGGTCAGTTTTACGTGTTCGAGGCAATCGTTGACGGCAAACGCATCGAATCCCTCGATCCGTATGCGAAAGTCGTCGGCGTCAACGGGAAGCGGGGCTGCCTGCTCGACCCGTCTTCAATCAACCCGGACCATTGGGTCAAAGAACGTCCGCTCTTCCACTCTTCGCAAGAAGCGGTCATTTATGAAGCACATGTGAGAGATTTGACGAGCCATCCGGATGGCGGTGTCATGCACCGTGGTAAATTCCTCGGGATGACCGAGGCCGGCACGAAGACGAAAAACGGATACCCGACAGCGCTCGACTACATCACAGCGCTCGGCGTGACCCACCTTCAACTTATGCCGTTCTTTGACTACGGTTCGGTCAACGAGTCGCGGGAAAGCGAGTCGAACTATAACTGGGGCTATGACCCGGTCCATTATTTCGCGGTCGAAGGTTCGTACGCCTCGACAGCGGATGACCCGGCCGCCCGTATCCTCGAATTGAAGGCGATGATTCAAGCGCTCCATGACCGCGGGATCCGCGTCATCATGGACGTCGTGTTCAACCATACGTATGACGCTTTGACGACACCGCTCGGCCAGTTCGTGCCGGACTACTACTATCGGTTGAACGAGGACGGGACGCTTGCCGACGGCTCGGAGTGCGGCAACGATACGGCGTCAGAGCGGGCGATGATGCGCAAGCTGATCGTCGAATGCGTCTCGTATTGGGCCAAAGAGTTTATGATCGACGGCTTCCGCTTTGATTTGATGGGGCTGCATGACGTCAAGACGATGAACCAAGTCCGCAAAGCACTCGACCGGATCGATCCCTCGATCCTCGTCACCGGAGAAGGCTGGGATCTCGATACACCACTGGCAGTTCGTAAGAAGGCAAACCAACACAACGCCCATAAAATGCCACGTATCGCCCAGTTCAACGATGCAATCCGGGACGGAATCCGTGGTGACGTGTTCATCGAAGACTTGCCGGGCTGGATCAGCGGCAACGCCGAGCTGACGGCTGACGTGAAGCGCGGGATCGCCGGTGCGGTCACGAGTCAAAGCTTCGCCGATGAGCCGAACCAAGTCGTCAACTACGTCGAATGCCATGACAACTTGACGCTTTGGGACAAACTTGCCGCCGCTAGTCCTGACGACAATGAGACGAAGCGCCGCCGCCGTCATCGTCTTGCGACGACGATCGTCCTGCTCAGTCAAGGCATTCCGTTCCTTCACAGCGGTCAAGAGTTTTTCCGCACGAAAGACGGGGACGAGAACAGTTTCAAATCGGGCGAGGTCATCAACCGATTGGACTGGACCCGGGCCGAGCAAGAGACGCCGAGCGTCGAATATGTGAAAGGCTTGATCAACTTACGCAAACAGTATCCGTTGTTCCGTCTCGAGAACACCGAACAGATTCGAAAGCACTTACGTTTCTTTGACGAAGAAGAAGGGATAATCGCCTACGAACTTCATCGTCACGTCGAAGGTTATGTCGAGCGTCATCTCGTCTACCATAACGGACTCGAAGTACCGGTCGACGTGAAGCTGCCAGCAGGCAAGTTCGAAGTTCATGTCGAGGACCATACCGTCAACTTGACGGCGCCACGCCTCGTCGAAGACCGGCACCTCACCGTCGCGCCGCTGTCGACGCTCGTCGTGACAGAACGCCGTCCGGATTACAGCAAGTACGCCGTCGCCGGTGGGGCTGCGCTTGCCATCCTTGGACTCTGGTACGTCGCGAAAAAACGGAAGAATAAACAAGGGTAACAAAAAAAGGAGACGTCATTCCGTCTCCTTTTCTTCGTTCGGCTCGGTCTTAGATGCTTCAAGCTCCATCATCTTCCGAACGAGGATATGTTTTGGCATATGCATGAGTTCTTCAAGCGGTACGTTCAACTTTTTGGCAAGCTCGACCGCCGTCTCGGGAGACAGTTGTAGTGGGCGCATGTGGTTTCTCCTTTCTAAATTCAGGTTTGCTACAGCCAGTATACAGCAAAAACGGACCGAGTGAGAATGTGTCGTGTGAACACATTCAAAATCGAAAAACCGTTCGGTCGTTGCTAAGCTGAAACTAGGAAGTGATCAAATGTACAAACAAGTAGCAGACTATCAGTTTCATCAGACGGTTGAATGGTTAGAGCGCGTCGGTGGAGGATGGATGTTGTATTTGGCGCAAACTGGATTTGTCTTTTTCGACGAAACGTTCCAAATCAGATGGGAACTCGAGTGGAAATCGGCACCTTGCGCACTATATATTGAACCACATGGAAAAAAAGCCGTCGCGCTGTTCCGAGACATGCAAACGTATGGAGTCATTGATTTAAAGCAAGGCATGATGGAGTGTCACCCAATCCCAAAAACGTTTCATGACGATTGGTTCAGCAATTTATGTCATTGGCGAGGAGACGATTTATTTCTCTACTCGGCGGAATCTGACATCGTGGCGTTAAACATGACCGACCACACGTTCCGCTATAGCCGCTATGAGGAGACGCCGGAGTTTGGCGCCATCATCGAGTTAGCCTATCATCCGATTTATGATTTTGAGCGGTTCACGGCCCCAGGCCTCGTCACGCTTTACGATGAATTGAATCAGCAATTCATGGTCGAGCAGGTCGAAGCGGGTGAACGATGGACGATTCCTTACGGCGGCGATTATGATACGGTTATCGTCGACCAGGTCGGTGCGACGACAGCGATTACGTCGATGACTTCGTTCCAGCTGTTCAAGCGTGACCGTCTGCTGTTTGCTTCTGACGTATGTGCCGAAAGTGAATTATTGAAAGTGATGTTGCTTGATGAGTCGGGAGACCGCCTCGTCGTATTATCGACGCCTCGACGATTTTGCCATAGTTGGCTACAAGTGTTCGAGCGTTGACGTTCCTGGACCGAATTCACGGTTCAGGATTTTTTTGCGAAGACTTGATGAAACTCGTGCGAAACGGGAACAGTCTTCTTAGATGGAGAGGGGTGGACTTGGATGGAACGGTTAGGTAAAAATTTGGTGCGGTGGCGCTTTTGGGTGGTCGCCGTGTGGACTGTGTTATTAGCGGTCTCGATTTACTTCGGATTGCAGTTGCCTGGGGAATTGCGAGGAAACGGGTTTGCGGTTCAAGATGGCCGCTTCGCGCAAGTGGAGGACACGTTGAACGATCGGTTCGACCGGGCCGGCGCTTCGATGATCGTCTTGCTTGAAGGCGGTGACTTAGAGACGGTCATGGCCGAACAAAAAACACGGCTCGAATCTGTTTCAGGCGTCGATGGCGTCATCACGCCAGCGGAGAACCCGGACGCGCGTTCAGGTGACGCCGCGTACTTCGTGCTCGAGTTCGAGGACCAGGAAGCGGCCGAGGCGGCGATTGCCGACGTTCGTGCTGAATTGATTCGAGATACGGACACGGAAGTCCGGTTGACCGGGGAGCCGGTCTTTGCCCAAGATTTGAACGAGGCATCGAAAAATGACTTGATCCGGGCCGAATTGATCGGGATCCCGGTCGCGCTCGTCGTCCTCCTGCTCGTCTTCGGGACACCGCTCGCCGCTTTCATGCCCTTATTCGTTGGACTGATCACGTTCATCGTCGCGGCGGGATCGCTCTTCTTCTTCACGCAGACGATGGAGCTATCGATTTTCGTATTGAATGCCGTCGCGATGATCGCGATTGCGCTCGGGATCGACTTCTCGCTCCTGCTCGTCAACCGTTACCGTGAAGAGCTCGCCAAAGGACTGTCACGGGAAGCGGCCATCGTCCGGACGGTCGCGACGGCAGGTCGCTCGATCCTGTTCTCAGGACTGTGCGTCTTCGTCGGGCTCGCCGGACTGTTGTTCATTCAAGTCGATGTGTTTCAAGCGATCGCGCTCGGTGCCTTGATTGCGGTCGCGGGTGCCGTCTTATCGGCGCTCACGCTCTTGCCGTCGGCGCTCTATATCTTCGGCGATGCCATCAATAAAGGACGTCTCATCAGAACGAACGAGACGCGCTCTGAAGTGCGCTGGCAAAAGTTGGCCCGGTTCGTCATGAAGCGTCCGGTCGTGATGACGCTCGTCGCGTTGCTCCTTTTGTTGCCGAGCCTTTGGTTCGTCCGCGACTTAGAACTGAACATCCCGGACGCCGATGCGCTCCCGACGTCGTACGAATCCCGGGCCGCCCTCGAGCGGTGGGACGATGTGTTCGGCGAGACGTCGACCGATGCGGTGCTGTTGTTTGAGACGAACGATTTGACCGACTCGATGATTCTTGACGAGTTGACAACCCTCACAGATGAGTTGAATGAAGACCCGATCGTCGACAACGTCACGACGTTCTTGACCGCATCAAATCTGACAGCTGCGGAATTCCAACAGCTCGTTCAAGTCGCCCCGGAACAGCTCGAGGCGTTTGAACGTCTCGTCACGCTCGAAGGGAATACCGACCTCGCGCTCGTCAACGTCAGCTTCGACGTGCCGCCGAGCGATAAAGCAGCGCAGGCGTTCGTCCGCGATTGGCGCGACCAAGGCTTCGACGTCGGCGGGCCGGCCGCCTTCAACGAAGAGATCTATGAAGAGATTTACGACAGCATCCCCTATGCGGTCGTGACCGTGATTTTAGCGACGATGGTCATCCTCATGTGGGCGTTCCGCTCGATCTTGATTCCAATCAAGGCGATCATCATGAACGTGCTCGGACTCGGGGCGACGTTTGGGTTGTTGGTCATCATCTTTGAGTCGGGCTACGTCTACGACGCCGAGACGATCAGTATTTTGACGCCGGTGTTCATCTTCTCGCTCGTTTTCGGCCTGTCGATGGACTACGAGGTGTTCCTCGTCTCACGGATCGAGGAGTATTACCGCGAGACCGGGGATAACGACTATGCGACCGAGATGGGGCTCGCTAAGACGAGCAAGATTATCACGTCGGCCGCGGTCATCATGATCGTCGTCACGGGCGCGTTCGCTTTCACCGGTGTCAGCCCGATCAAACAGCTCGGGGTCGGTATCGCGCTCGCCATCTTCATCGATGCGACGATCATCCGGATGTTGCTCGTCCCGTCCTTGATGAAACTGTTCGGCGACTGGAACTGGTGGTGGTTCGGGAAGAAGGATTTACCGAAACGTAATCTACACTAAATGTACATTTAATGAAATAGTCGCGAGAGTATGTTAAAATAGTCTCATGATTACGCGCAATTTGGGAAAGGAAGGTCTTTATGGACACCGAGAGGACATGGCCTCTGTTTCAATTGCCGGACTTCTAGCGTTGAGTTTTTACAGACGAACATCGATGTAAAAAATCAACAAACGGAAGATCGGAGATGGAACAGATGGAACCGCGGCTACGACTGAGGATCCTCCTCTCCGTTGAAAACGGGGAGGACAATCGGAATGAAACGAGTTGCTACCATAGTGCTCGGAACGCTGATCATGGCGTTCGGTTATTATTATTTGAATGAACAGTTTGGTTTGGCAGAAGGGGGCTTTGTCGGGTTAGCATTACTCGGCCGCTATTTATTTGATATCGATCCGGCGATCTCGATGATCGTACTCGACATCCCCTTCTTTTTAATCGCTCTTTGGTGGAAAGGCTGGCGCTTCGTCGGACAAGCCGTGCTTGCCGCGGCGTCACTTTCGCTCAGCTATGCGATGTGGGATCGACTCGACCTGTTGACGTTTGACATCCAGGTCTGGCCGGCGACACTGTTTGCTGCGATTGCGAGTGGGATTGTGACCGGCTACGGTCTCGGTCTCGTCTTGAAGTCAGGTGGAGCGACCGGAGGCGACGATTTATTCGCACTCGGTCTGTCAAAGTGGTCCGGCGTATCGGTCGGAACGATTCTCATCGCCTTCGATGTGGTTGTTCTTGCGATCTCGCTCATCTACTTGCCGCTCTCGAACGCGCTCTACACGCTCATCGCGGTCTCAATCGCGGGTCGTGTCGTCACGAAGATGTTGACGGAAGACGCTGTCGAAGTAGCCATACCAAGTGTGACCAAACTAACACCAAAAAACGATCTCGCCTGAGATCGTTTTTTGTTTTGTAAAATTTGTCACAGTTTTCCCCACGCCGTTCTTCTAAACTGATTATAGAAGGAGTGAGTCACATGAAATGGATGATTCCAAAACAGCACGGCGCCTGGTCGATGCTTATTTTACCGTTCTTACTCGGCGGCATCGTCGGAGGATGGACACTCGCGCACTTACCGTTCGCCATCGCTTGGTTGTTCGTCTACATGGGCACGTTTTTCTTGTTCCAATACGTGAAGCAACGGAAGAAGTCGGCTGAGCTGTTGCGAATGGTCGTGACGTATCTCGTGATTGCGACAGTCGCTGCCATTCCGGTGTTCATCACCGAGTGGCGTCTCGTCTGGTTCGTCCTCGCGATGATCCCGTTCGGTCTCGTCAACGCCTATTTCGCCAAAATCAAAGACGAGCGCAACGTCTGGAACGACGTCAGTGCCGTCACGTCATTTTGTATCGGTGGGATGGCGAGCTATTACTTGGGTGCGCAGACGTTGGGCGCGACGATCGTCTGGCTGTTCATCTTGCCGTACTTGTATTTCCTCGGCAGTATCTTTTACGTCAAGACGATGATTCGGGAGAAGAAGAGCGCGTTGTACCGGAACATCTCGTGGGGGTATCACCTCATGCTCGTCGCAGCGTTCATCGCGTTCGGCTATCCGCTGCTCGCGCTCGCATACGCGCCGAGCCTCGTCCGGGCGATCGTTTTCTACGGCAAAAAGATCCCGGTCATGAAAATCGGGATCTTTGAGATCGTGAACTCGGTGTTCGTTTTAATTTGTTTGAGCGCATATCTTTACACGTAGAAGGGGCAACCCTTCTTTTTTAGTCGCTTGACGACGTGCTCGCGATGATGGCGACGCTTGCTGCTGCCGAGGCTGCTTGTTGCATCGCCAGCAAATGAGCGAACGTCCCGTTCAGTAGCAGGTCGCTCGCATCTTCGGTAATATGTTCCGCGGCGACGAGTTGGATGGCGACGTTTAGTCCGTGCGTGTTGAACCAGCGTTGCTGCTCTTTTTCAGCGTTCGTGATGTCGAGGATCGCTTGTTCGTCTTGGTCGTTCGGTGCCGAGACGATCGAGAGCAAGGCGAGCGACGGTAGCTGCTCACTCTTGACGGTAAGCTGTTGGTTTTGTAGGCGGGTGCGCCAGTCTAAGAAGCGAGCGACGGCGTCGTCTCGGTCCAACTTGCTGAACATGAGCAAATGCGACACGAGCTGCAGTTCGTTCGAGCGTGGTAAGTGGATTTTCAGCGCCTCGTAATACGATTCGATGCGCTCGTTCAGTTCAGTGTGGTCGTCGAACGCTTGCACGAGGACGAGTGCCGACAGCAGATCCTCTTCACTCGTGAGCCACGGATGCTGGCGTTTAAATGCTTGATAGAGGGCGCTTGCCTCATCGAGCCTGCGTTCTGGTTCGTCGACGTTGATCAACTGGCTCGCGAGGAACGGCCGCAGCGCGCTGAAACGGAAATGTTTTCGGTCGAGCAGCGTGTCGAGACGAAGTGCTTCGTCAATCGCGGGGCCGACGTCTTCATACCTGGCGTCGAGAAACGATAACCAGACGAGGTTGTTGCTACCGCGAAATTTGGAGAACAAGCCGGTTTTCTGTTTGACGGCCGCCTGCGCCTGTTCAAACCGATTTGGATCGAACGGGGTGTCGTGGATGGCGTAGTTGACGGCCATCAAACGCCGGAAGTCGTCAGTGAGTGCCCACTTCGTCGCCGTTTTGATGGCTTCGAACGAATCGAGGTAACGGGTGTAACGAGTTAACATCAAAATCCCTCCTTCTCTGATTCATACGAACCGAATGGACATCACGTTTCAAAAAAAGCCGCCGCGGATTTATTCCGGGGCGGCTGCTTGTTATTGAACTTGCGTGTACAGTTTTTGCATGTACTCGTTCACTTCGTCGGCTGCTTGGAACATCATGAACGAATGTTGCAAGATGATTTCCGGTGAGAAGCCGAGGTCGAGGTCGAGCGTTGAAGCGAGCGTGACGTCACGGTCGCTGTCGAGCACGCAACGGAAGTACTTGAACTCTTGGTTGAACTCGTTCAATGCGTTGAGGATCGGTAGGTCTTCGACGTAGTCCGGCACGTGCGTCACTGTCGCGGCGTATAGCTCGGCGTCAGTCGTCTTTTTGTTGAAGGCGATAATCATAACGGGCTGGGCCCCAGATTTAGTCGTTTCACGCGTTAAAAACGTGACGTGTGTTTCGGTCTCGCTCTCTTTGAACGTCATGTTGCGTTCTGCGACGAGCGCTTTGAATGATTCTACTTTTTCTTCAAAGTTCACAAAGAAATCCCCCTTAAAAGTCGTTACTCTAACTTTCCCCCATTTGAGAGGGGAAAGCAAGGGGAACTAGCGTTTCATCAACATTTTGATGGCTTCTTCGACCGTTTCCGACGTATCTTCGCCATCTTGTTGCGCCGTGATGATGCACTGCTCCAAGTTCTTGGCGACGATGATCGTCGAGGCGCGGTCAAGTGCCGATCGGGCCGCGCTCAGTTGTGTCACGACGTCGCGACACTCCTTGCCTTCTTCCATCATGCGGATGATGGCCCGGATCTGGCCTTCGACCCGTTTCATCCGGTTCAACACTTTCGTGTCGTATTGATACTGTTCCATAAGTTTCACCTCTATATTCAAATCGTTCAGTAACCCAACTAGTATTGTGTAGTCTCATCTTAATACGTGGGGGAGTATGTGTCGAGCAACAACGTTTAAGCCGAAAAAAATCAAGTGTTTGCCGATTCGTCAAACATTTCCCTTGCAATCACATACCATAGGGGGTATATTAATGACGTGGAAGTGAATTGTTCAATGAATCACAAAGTTTATCGGACGCCCGCTACCAAGCTGATCATGAATACGTGAAATGACTATAGATAAAAAGGATGGGTAAACAAAGATGAAAGCATCGGCTTTAAAACGTCAAATGGACTTTGAAGTCCCTGTAAACATCGTCGACGTGCGCGAACGCGACGAGTTTCAAGAAGCACACATCGCGGGGGCGGCGAATTATCCGCTCTCTGAAATAACGGAGTGGATTGATACGCTCGACACAGACCAAGAGTACATCGTGCTCTGTCGTTCGGGCGCTCGCAGCACGCAAGCTACTTGGCAAATGGAAGCAAAAGGTTATAAAGTGGTCAATATAGAAGACGGCTTGATGAGCTGGCCTGGTGAAGTCGTCAAAGGAGGAAATGAGCAATGAGTAAAAAAATCGTAATTGTCGGTGGGGTAGCAGGTGGTGCTTCGGCAGCCGCACGTCTCCGTCGCTTAAATGAAGAAAATCAAATCGTCATGTTCGACCGTGGCGAATATATCTCATTTGCCAACTGTGGTCTCCCATACTACATCGGTGACGTGATTCAAGACCGTCAAAAATTGCTTGTCCAAACAGTTGAGGGCATGAACAAACGGTTCCAACTCGATATCCGCAACTTGACGGAAGTGATGAAAATCAACCGCGCTGAGAAGACGGTGACGGTGAAACATGTCCAGACGGGTGAAACGTACGATGAGTCATACGACGTCCTCGTCTTGTCGCCTGGAGCGAAACCGATTCGTCCGAACATTCCTGGAATCGAGGAAGCAGAAGATATCTTCACGCTCCGAAATATTCCGGATACAGATAAAATCCGTAGCTACGTCGATGACAAGGCACCGAAACACGCGACAGTCATCGGAGGCGGCTTCATCGGAATCGAGATGGCTGAAAACTTACGTGAACGCGGCGTTGACGTGACGCTCGTCGAAATGGCGGATCAAGTCATGACACCGCTCGACCGTGAGATGGTCGCACCAATCCATGAACATATGCGTCTCCATGGCGTGGACCTCCAATTGTCAGACGGCGTGTCGTCGTTCTCTGATCAAGGGAAGAAGATTCATTTGACGAGCGGCCGTGTCATTGAAACGGACATGGTTGTCATGTCGATCGGGGTCATTCCTGAATCGACGATCGCCCGAGAAGCCGGTCTTGAGACGGGCACACGTGGCGCGATTCGTGTCAACGAGAAGATGCTCACATCGGACCCGAACATCTATGCGATCGGGGACGCGGTCGAAGTGCTCGACTATATCTTCAAAGAGCCAACGGTCGTTCCGCTCGCATGGCCAGCCAACCGTCAAGGACGCCTCGTTGCCGACATCATCAACGGCCGCGACGTGAAGTACAATGGGACGATGGGTACCGGGATCGCAAAAGTGTTCGACATGACTGTCGCTTCGACAGGATGGAACGAGAAACGTTTGAAAGCGGCCGGCAAAGAGTTTGAAGCCGTCCACGTGCACCCAGGTTCACACGCAGGCTACTACCCAGGATCGACTCCAGTTTCACTCAAACTGTTGTTCCATCCGACAACGGGTGAAATCTACGGTGCTCAAGGTGTCGGGATGAACGGTGTCGATAAACGGATCGACGTCATCGCGACAGCAATCAAAGGTGGTTTGACGGTCCTCGACCTGCCAGACCTCGAACTTAGCTACGCACCGCCGTTCAGCTCGGCGAAAGATCCGGTCAACATGATCGGTTACGTCGCCTCGAACGTCATCCTCGGTGACAACGAAGTCGTGCATTGGGACGAGATTGACGCATTGGTCGAGAGCGGCGCGACACTCCTTGACGTCCGTGACGAGTCTGAGCATGAGCTCGGGAAAATTCCTGGGTCGATCAACATCCCGCTCAACTCGCTCCGTGACAACTTGGACAGCTATAGTAAAGACGAGACGATCTACGTGACGTGTCAAGTCGGCCTTCGTGGCTACCTGGCTTCACGCATCTTGCGCCAAAATGGCTTCAAAGTGAAAAACTTGAGCGGTGGCTACAAGACGTGGTCACAAGTACGACGTGATTTTGACGCGCTCGAGACAGGTGAAACGGCAGATGAGACTGCTGCGACAGCAACGAAGGAGGCACCACCCGCAATGACGAATGAACCAGTCGGAGAACCGATTTTCCTTGATACATGTGGTCTTCAATGCCCGGGCCCGATTTTAGAAGTAAATAAAAAAGTGGCAGAGCTCGGCGAAGGCGAGACGCTCCGCGTCCTCGCAAGCGATCCTGGTTTCTTCGCAGACATCGAAGCATGGGCGAAAAAGACGGGCAATAAACTCGTCTCGAAACAGTTCGTAAACGGTCGCGTCGAAGCGATCCTTCAAAAAGGCAACGGCCCTGCGGCCGCCCAAGCAGGAGCACCAGCCGGCGACGGCGCTTCGATGGTCGTCTTCAGCGGAGACCTCGACCGTGCCCTCGCCTCGTTCATCATTGCTCAAGGCGCAGCGGCAATGGGGAAAGAAGTGACGATGTTCTTCACATTCTGGGGATTGAACGTCATTCGTAAACCGGACGCACCTGACGTGAAGAAGCAAGGTCTCGAGAAGATGTTCGGCATGATGATGCCTTCGCATGCTGGAGAACTTCCGCTCTCGAACATGAACTTCGGTGGGGTTGGCCAGAAAATGATGAAGAAAGTGATGAGTGACAAAAACGTGCCATCACTTGACCAAATGATTAAATCGGCACAAGAAGCAGGCGTCAAGATGGTCGCTTGTACGATGTCGATGGATGTCATGGGAATCAAAGAAGAAGAGTTGATCGACGGCATCAATCTCGGCGGTGTGGCAGCATACCTCGGGGCAGCTGAAGGCGGCAACTTGAACCTGTTCATCTAAGTAAATCAAGCAATCAGAGCGACTGGCCATGGGCCGGTCGCTTTTTCTATTGTTTGGGTGTGAAACTTGAAAATTGCTGAAAAAGATTGCATTCTCCGCACACTTTTCCTATAATTCTAATCATGTTAAGAAAGTTGACATAACTTTTACTTATAACTAAACATACATTTTGGAGGATTGAAGATGGAGAATATGATCGAAAAGTTTGTTGGGCAAGCGAACGACCTGCTCTGGTCGTCGGTGCTCATCGTCGTTCTTGTCGCGTTAGGCCTTTACTTCACGATTCGCATGGGGTTCGTTCAGTTCCGTATGCTTCCTGAAATGTTCCGCCTCTTGTTCAAAGACGGCATGAAGCGTGAAAAAGGACAAGTGTCTTCGTTCCAAGCGTTCGCCATCGGGACGGCAGCACGTGTCGGAACAGGCAACATCGCCGGTGTCGCGACAGCGATCGCGCTCGGTGGTCCGGGAGCTGTCTTCTGGATGTGGATCATCGCTTTAGTCGGTTCCGCCTCGGCGTTCGTCGAGAGCACGCTCGCACAGGTCTATAAAATTCGAGATGGCCGTACATGGCGCGGGGGACCGGCTTACTACATGGAGCGTGCCCTCGGGCAACGGTGGCTCGGCATCTTGTTCGCCATCCTCATCACGTTCTCGTTCGGTTTTGCTTTTAACTCGGTCCAATCGAACACAATTTCGCTTTCGATGAGCAACCAGTTCGGGGTCAGCCCGACAACGGTCGGTCTCGTGTTGGCTGCCATCACAGCAATTGTCATCTTCGGCGGCATCCAATCGATTGCGATGTTATCAAGTATAATCGTTCCAATCATGGCCGGCGGTTACATCCTGCTCGCTTTGTGGATCATGATTTCAAACGCTTCGCTATTGCCGAGCGTGTTCGGTCTCATCTTCTCTGAAGGTGTGCTCGGTCTCGAGCAACTGTTCGGCGGGGCGATCGGGGCGATGGTCCTTCAAGGTATCCGTCGCGGTCTGTTCTCGAACGAAGCGGGTATGGGGTCGGCTCCGAACGCGGCAGCGACTGCTGAAGTATCACACCCGGTCAAACAAGGCTTGATCCAATCGTTCAGCGTCTTCGTCGATACACTCATCATCTGTACGTCGACAGCGATGATCATCTTGTTGTCAGGTGTGGCTGGTTCGGATTCGTTCGCAGGTGTCGAATTGACACAAGCGGCGCTCACGGCTGAAATCGGTCCGATGGCGACATCGTTCCTGACGATTGCGATCTTCTTGTTCGCGTTCAGCTCGATCCTAGGAAACTACTACTACGGTGAGACGAACATTCAGTTCATCTCGAATAAAAAGATTTATGTCACGCTCTACCGCATCGGTGTCGTCGGGATGGTCCTCTTCGGAGCTGTCCGTTCGGCCGGTCTCGTCTGGTCGATCGCCGACGTGTTCATGGGACTCATGGCACTCGTCAACTTGTATGCGATTTTCCGTCTCGCGAAAGTCGCACGGCTCGTGCTCGACGATTATTTAGAGCAACGCCGTCAAGGAGACGATCCGGTATTTTATGCTGACTCGATCGAAGACCTGCCTGGTCGTGAATATTTAGAGGCTTGGGATAACGAGGAAGAAGAAGTCAAAACGGGTACGTTCCGTTCATAAGCAACAAACCGTCTACGAATCTACGTAGGCGGTTTTTTTGCGTCTGAAAGAAGGGTAAAGTGAAGAAAAGGGGGGCGTTCACTCATGGAGACGACACATTATATACGCATTTCCCCGGAAGTATGGGTCTCGTTCGGTCAAGATCCGGAGATGATTCTAGACTGGTTGCTTCACGTGCACGAGCAACACCGTGACACGTACGAGACGTTGACGCTTCCAAATATTGAACGGTTTCAACAAATACTCGGTCAAATCGAAGTGTATATCGACGGGAATGACACGTATAACTTGGAGATGGCCGTCATTGGGGAAGAGTTGGTCGTCAATGAGAAGCAAGCGGTCGTCGTCGGGATTTTGACGCCGCAGCTGCTTCATATCGTCAAAGACGCGATGAACGCCTTCGAAAAAGAAGATGTCGGAGAGATGGCGCTAGTGAATCGTGACAGTCTCGATGACATTTGGCTCAAATGGACACTGTTGAAGCGCTTCTGTGACGAGGCGAGCGAGCGGGATGAGCTCGTGTTGATTTATTATGAATGATATTGTCTGAATGGTATAATATTGAAAACCTGGAGGTAAGCTAAGTGGGCAATTTCTTTGTTAATTTGGCTTTGTTCTATATGATGGTTAGCCCCGCGTTTGCATATCGAGTCGGCCGAAAACGCGTTGCAAGGATGAATATTATAACGCTTTTGCTTTATATCGTGAGCTGGGGATATGTCCTTGAAGCGGGGACCCCTTCCGAACATCCTGTCTCGATACTTTGGGGTGTCTTGCTGTTCCTGAATCTTTTATTGGCTGTGATTACTAGCGCGATGTTCTTATATGAACGTCGGCCAAACCGTTCTTTGTTGTACATCGGTGTCACGGCGATCATTTTCTTTTTAGGAAGCTTGCTAGTCACTTATAGTCTCGATTCACGTGACATACTGTGGGAGATGTTGCTACAAGCGAGTATGACGACAGTCGTACTTTTTGTCACAAGCGTCATCTGGATTCGGCTGCGCCAGGTTGATCGACAGCCGGAGATGTAAAAAGCCCGACGTCATAGCGTCGAGCGGTGCTGTGAACTGCTTGGGGGGCATTGATTTAAAGTACTTATTATTCTATGGAGGTTCGCTGAATGTTATCTTGGTTAGGCATAACTAATGCAGATAAAACCGATAAAACTGAACGTCAGTTTTTTGGAAATGTGAAGAAAAAAACTATAACTTTAATTCTACTTACAGCTTTAATAGCACTTTATGGCGTTAAGGCTTTTTTAACTTACCTAATCCCAGCATCATATCTGGACGATGCACTCGTCGCCGTCCTACCAGGTACTGTAGGAGTTTTGGTTTCTTTAGTCTACGTCCTAATCTTAGAAAGAGTCCTACAAGATGAGGTCGACAACACCGAACGCTAGTAAGAGGGGCAGGTGTAATACCATTCAGACAACAAAAGCTCGACGCAACGGCGCCGAGCTTTTGTTCTGTCTTATTTCAATGCGATTTCAAGCGCTTTGACGTTCTCGCGCATCAAGTCGAAATAGCTTTGGTCCATCTGTTCTTTCGTGACCGATTCAAGGTTGTAAATCGTCACCGCTTCGGCACCGATTTCATTTTTGACGACTTCGGCCACTTTCGGTGTCACCGTGTCCTCGAACGCGATGTACTTCAAGTCATGGAGCTTTGCCTCTTCGATGACCCGCTTGAGCGCTTGCTGTGACGGTTCTTCAGACGGCGTGAGACCAGTGATCGGAAGCTGGTCGAAACCGTATCGTTCCGCCAAGTAGCCATAAGCCGCGTGCGTCACGAGGAGCTCTGACTTCGAACCGGCGTCGACAGCCGCTTGCAGCTCGGCATCGAGCGCGTCGGCTTCTTCTTTGAATGCGCTCAACCGATCTGCGAATTCGTCTTTATAGTCAGGCGCTTGCTCGGCGAACGACGCTTCGACCGCTTCTGCCATCGAGACGGCGTTCATCGGATCGAGCCAGACGTGCGGGTCGTATTGGCCGTGATCGTGACCGTCGTCCTCGCTGTGGCCTGCTTCTTCTTCCGTATGCCCATCTTCCTCGTGGCCATGCTCGTCTTCTTCATGGGCATGTTCGTCTGCTTCGTGGCCGTGCTCATCCTCACCGTGAACGTGGACGGTATCGTCAGCCGAGAGCAGAGCGATGTCTTCCGCGGTCTTCACGAACGTGACGTCCTCACTCGCGAGACTCTGCTCCATCGCCTCGACGTACGGCTCAAGGTCATGACCGATCGTGAGGAATAGATCAGCTTCCGCGATCTGTGTCATCTGTTTTGAAGTCGGCTCGTACGTGTGCGGGTCGGCACCTGGCGGGATCACCATCTCAACGCGGACGCGGTCGCCCCCGATCTCTTCGGCAATCGATTTTAAGGCGAATGTCGACGCGTATACCGTCAACTGATCGCTCGATTCGTCTGTAGCATTTGTAGCATTGCTCTCTTCGTTGTTGGCGCAACCGCCGAGTAAAAGTGTCCCGGCCGCGGCGACGCTCATTAATTTCTTGTTCATGTATTATTCCGCCTCTCATTCTCTATATCAACTATTAAACCGTAACGGTTACGCTCTGTAACTGCGTCTAATATTATAGGGGGCAGTCAAGCACACGTCAAGTCCGACTTCCGATGGATGGTTTTTAAAGAAAAAGGGAATATGATTAAAAAAAGAGCGAGGAGTGGATTTGTATGAGAAAGGAGACCGCCTGGTTTGTCGGGGGCGCTGCGTTAGCGGCGGCGACCGCGGCCGGGGCGAGCGTTTGGAATCAGTACGGTTCGCTCGTTAGATGGCAAGAACCAGAGATGACGGTTCGCCCGTCTATACGCAAACGACGAACCCACACGTACAAGGTCGTCAACGACCAACCGCTCCAATTCGATATATACTACCCACCGGGCGATGGACCGTTCCCGGTCGCCGTCTACGCGCACGGTGGCGCGTTCGTCCGCGGAGGCCGAGGCATGGTGACGTTGTTCCATCCCCTTCTCGATCATTTCTTGGGGAAAGGGTTCGCCATCGTCAGCATCGACTATCGCCTGTTCGAGGACGGTGTCTACTTCCCGGACAACATCATCGACGTGTCCGACGCGCTTTGTTACTTGAAACAACATGACGGGCTCCTCAATCTCGACATCAATCGATTGATCGTCTGGGGCGACTCGGCGGGTGCGGCGCTCGTCCTCGCGACGGCGCTCGACCGGAGTAAACAGTTCACAGGTGAACTCGGTGACGACGTACCGCCGGTGAAAGGGGTCATCGCGCTGTATCCGCCGACGAACTTCCTCTTGTTCAAGTTCATCCAGACGTGGCTTGCGCACTTGAAGTTTTACGAGGGCAGTCGCGAGACGTGGCGTGAATTGATGGTGAAATGTTCACCGGTCACACATCTGTATGACGACGCGCCGCCGATTCTCATCTTGCACGGTAAAAAAGACCCGATCGTCCCGTTCGGGCAAGCGCTCCATTTCGTCGAGCACGCCAGTGAGGTCGGGGCGAACGTCCAGCTCATCTCGTTCCCGAACGGTACCCACTCGCTTGCAAGTTTTCTCCAATCCGATAATCCGATTAAAGAAACACAGCTCATGGCCCGCATCGATCGTTTCATCGACGATGTCTTGACGTGACGTTGCGCTTTTTTAGAAAGATGTTACGATTGGAAAAGATTTAACGATTACGAAGGAGTGAAGAGTGTGACGGAACTTTGTTTAGTCCGACATGGTCAGACAGATTGGAATTTTCAAGAAATCATTCAAGGACGGGAAGATATCCCGCTCAACGCGCTTGGACATCGCCAAGCCGAAGAGAGCGCGGCTTTTTTAAGTCAAGAGAACTGGGACGTGATCGTCGCGAGCCCGCTCACGCGAGCAATCGAAACGGCCCATTACATCGCGGAGGCGTGCGGCATCAGTCCGGGCGAGATTATTCATGACGAACGGTTCATCGAGCGTGAGTTCGGCCATGCGTCAGGCAAACCGGTGCCGGGTATTTACGAGGCAGTTCAAGCGGACGATCAGGAACGGGTTCCGGGTCTTGAGTCGGAAGACGAGATGCGGGCCCGGGTGCTTGAAGGGATGGAACATCTCGTCGAGGCGCATAAAGGGAAGCGGATTATCGTCGTCTGCCATTCGCATGCGATCAAAGCCGCCCTATCGGCGGTCGATGACACGTACACGTTCCGCCATGCCATGCGGAACGCCTGCTCGAACTATATCGAACGTCGTGAAGATCAGTTCGTCGTAAAGGCCGTGAACGTCGCCGATCATATTACGAACGAGATCGTCACGAAGTGAGGAGAAGCTCATGACAACATTGCTCTGGATTTTCATCATCGCATCATTTGTTGTCGCGTTCGCGGGATTGATCTATCCGGTCATCCCGAGCGTGCTGTTCTTATTCATCGGTTATGTGATTTACGGATTCGGGTTCTCGTTTGAACCGCTCACATGGACGTTTTGGCTCTGGCAAATCCTGTTCTTGATTTTCTTGTTTGCGGTCGACTACATCGTCACACGGGCGACAGTCGACAAGCGCGGCGGCTCGGAACGGGCGAAGTGGGGCGCGACCATCGGTTTGATTGCCGGACCGTTCATCTTCCCGCTCGTCGGTGTACTCATCTTCCCGTTCATCTTTGCGTTTTTAGCGGAGCTCACGCTCGGCAAAACGACGCGCGAGGCGTGGAGCATCGGCGTCGGGACGGTGCTCGCATTCCTTGGTAGCACCGTGCTCAAAGTCATCGGGATGACAATGATGGTCATCTTGTTTTTCATGTATATCTAAAGGCGGAGAAAATTCTTCGTCTTTTTTGGTTGAGCCGTTTACAAAAACGGGGAAAGAAAAACAAGACCGTTCGCTTATTCGAACGATCCTGTCTTGACGAGCTGGGTGAAGGCAGAGCGGCTGAACGACTGTTGCTGCTCGACTTGTTTTTCGAAGAACGACGGTTTGAGATTGGCGTCCGCCACCCCTTCTGAGATCAAGGAGTCGAGAACTTGTTTCGTCGGATCTTGTTTTGGCAGGAGCATCAACCCTTCAGCGACGAACGTGTGATGGTTCGATAGCGAACGCTCGCTCGTGAACGTCATCGCGATGGCCGCGGGACGGTTGTTGGCCGAGGTGATGACCGCCTCTGCTAAAAGAAGGATCCGTTTGTTCAAATAGTGGTGGAGCATGACAGCAAATTCGGTCGGGACGAGCATTTCGAGGAGCCATTCATTATCGTGTTCTTTCGAGATGATCAACCCGTCGAGCAGCTCGATCGGGAGGTTTAACTCGTTGCCGTACTCGTCTTGGACGAGGCGGACTTGGACCAGACGGAACGTTTTCATCGTATCGATCCCTTCCACGTTTTCTTTAACTCATCTTAACATAGTCTGATTCGAAGATTGTGTTACGATAACGGGGAAGCGACGTGAATATCAGAGGATAAGGAGGCATCACAATGAGTTGGATTGTTGGCATAATCGGATATATCACGATCCTAGCAATCGGTTATTACGGTGTCCTTTTCTTCAAAGTAAAGCAAGAACGGAGTCGAGCCGGGTATCGCATCTTTCTTTTGCTCGCGGGACTGTTCTTCGTGAGTGGGAGTGACTATATCATCGCCTTGTTCCGGGGGGACACGGAGGCGACGTTTTGGCAGCGGACCATCTATTTCATCTTGATTTTGATTTCCCTTTCGATCGCACTTTACTTTCGGAGAAAAGAAGATAAACTCCACGCGCA
The DNA here is from genome assembly GCF_004337085.1 of Exiguobacterium sp. SH5S13. NCBI lineage: Bacteria > Bacillati > Bacillota > Bacilli > Caryophanales > Exiguobacterium > Exiguobacterium sp. SH5S13. The sequence continues at coordinate 47,423 of NZ_SJUS01000020.1, forward strand.
CGAAATGACGACGGCATAAACAAAAGGTTACGGGACGCCCCGTAACCTTTTGTTTATTTTGGAATCCGTGTTTGACGGATCATTTCGAGTTTCAAATCCCACAGCGGCTTGCTGAACGTGACCGCATACACTTCCGGCAACCGGAGTCGCTTGTACTCTTCCCATAGGCCGTTCATCTGCTCATGGTGATACTGGCGGATGTCTGTCGCGCTCGGCAAGTCGTACACGCGCTTCCCATCTAGGAAGATCGGTTCGAGCAAACGTTTGACGGTGAAGTTGCGCGTCTTGATTCGGAACGCCGGGTCACGCACGTCGATCAAGTCGATCTCCGTATACGTCTCGACCGGTTCGTCGGCGAGCGCGATGTAATCCCCTTTGAACTTGCCCGTCTCGTTATCGATAATTCGGTAAAGTTCTTTCTTGTGCGGGGTCGTCGTCTTCACTTTCGAGGACGACACTTTGATGACCGGTTTCAACTCGCCATCGGCCCCTTCACGGGCGACGAGCTTGTACACCATCCCGAGGGCCGGCTGTTCGTAAGCCGTGATCCCACGCGTCCCGACGAGGAATGTGTCGGCTTCAGCGCCTTGCATCCGCAAGTCTTGGATGACGTACTCGTCGAGGTCACCTGAGACGACAATTTTAACGTAGTCGAGACCGGCCGCGTTCAATGCTTTCCGGGCCCGTTTTGACAAGTAGGCAAGGTCGCCCGAATCGAGACGGACCGATTTCAAGCGGTATCCTTTCGCCTCGAGCTCTTTTGCGACCGTGATGGCGTTCGGGAGCCCCGATTTGAGCGTGTCGTATGTGTCGATCAACAGGCTCGTGTTGTCCGGATACATCTCGGCGAATGAACGGAACGCCTCGAGTTCGTCATCATGGAACTGGATGTCGGCGTGCTCCATCGTCCCTCCGGTCGGGACATTGAAATCACGTCCTGCCGAAACAAGGCTCGTCACGTCAAAGCCGGCGATGTAAGCGGCGCGCGTCCCATAGTAGGCGGCGTCGACGCCTTGGGCACGGCGGGCCCCGCCTTCGAGCAACGTCTCATTCGGCGCGGCTTGACGGATTCGGGCGTACTTCGAGGCAATGAGTGACTCATGGTTAGCGATGTTGAGGAGCGCCGTTTGGAACAGCTTCGCCTCGAAGATCGTCGACTCGATCCGGACGACTTGTTCGTGTGGGAAGATGATTTCACCTTCGCGCACACTATAGAGAGAACCGGTGAACTTGAAGTTGCGGAGGACGTCACCGAACTCGTCCTCGAACCCGAGCTGTTCTTTCAAATAAGCGATATCGGCTTCCGTGAACGAGACGTTCTCTAAATAGTGCACGATATTTTGCAAGCCGGCGAAGACGACGTAACCGCCGCTGAACGGGTTCGAGCGGTAGTAAAGGTCGAAGACGACTTTTTCGTTATGACGGCCTTGTTTCCAATAAATATACATCCAGCGTGGGAGATAAAGGTCGGTATGAAGCGCTAAGTTGCGATGTAACATTGTAGTTTCCTTTCTGTTTGGCGTCACTTCCCGGTCACAGTAGCTCCGAGGGTCGTGACAAAATGTTCGAGCGCCCAGTCGTGTCCGACCGGGTTAAAGCTTTGAACCGCATCCGCATGGACGACGATCTTGTATCCGAGGTTGTACGCATCGACGGCCGTATGGAGCACACAGATGTCGGTGCATACACCGACGAGATGGACTTCATGGATGCCGCGCTCACGTAGGCGAAGGTCAAGGTCTGTGCCTGCGAAGGCGCTGTAACGCGTCTTGTCGATCCAATGATCGGCGCGTTCGGCGGCGGGTTTGACGGCACCGTACAACTCGCGACCTTCCGTGCCCCGAATGTTGTGGGGTGGGAACAACGTCGTTTCAGGGTGATACGTGTCGCCGGCGTCATGGACGTCGTTCGCGACGACGACGTAGTCCTCTGTTGAAAATTCCTCGATCAACTGGACGATTCGTTCTTCTATGTCTTGCCCGGGTTTCCCGCAAGTCAAACGACCCGTGTCTGCGATAAAATCAAACGTATAATCAATGACGATCAATGCCCGCATGGGAAGTCTCCTCTCTCTTGTGAAGAATGATTTGGCTATCTTTCTTATTCTAAATCATTTTACGGCATGCGAAAAAGATTATTTTCGCGCTTGGTCGGGTAGTAAGTGTAAGAGGAACTGCAATCGAAAGGGGAATCAGCTGATGATTTTGTCATCGACCGAACTGTCTGAACAGTTGTCACGATTACCGGGCTGGGAAGTTGTCGAAGGGGAGCTACAGAAAACGTATCGCCTTGAGACGTTTCCGGAGGCGATCCAATTCGTTCATCTCGTTGCCGATATGGCCGAGACGCTCAACCATCATCCGAACATATTGATCGAGTATCGCAACGTCACGCTCACCGTGTCGACACACGACGAAGGAGGCATCACAGAGAAGGACATCATGCTCGCGAAAGGCTGTGAGGAATTTGTCTAAACTGTTTATGACGTTCGCCTCAGGCAGTGTCGCCGACCGGTTGCGCAAGGAACCGGGCGTCATCGTCGCGAGCGGCAACGAGACAATCTTGCTTGCTGAAGGGGACAAGTCCCCGTTCCAGAGTGGGAAGACGTTCCAAATCGAAGAAGCGGCAGGACAATTCGCGGCGACAGGGAATATCATCTATGCGAACATCCCGGTCGACTCGAACGCCCGGTCGCTCTTGTTCCACCGATTGCTGACAGAAAAGTCCCGTCTCGGGTCTGGGCACAACGGATTTGCCGCGTATCGGCTCGGCGTTGACCCGGACGACAACCATGGGATTGTCATCATTCAATTCACTGAAGAAGGAAATCGGTTCCGTGATTCGACCGACTACTTACTGTTTCAAGAACGATTGAAAGAAGCCGTCGAACAAAAAGGGGCCGGTCCGATCATAAAACACTATGTCGTCAGTGAACCGGATAACCTATAATAAACATAACGTCACGTTAGGGGAGGATTTTTTTATGAACAAGAACTACTTCTGGATGGGTCTGGCGGCAGGTGCCATTATCGGTGCCAGCGCATCGCTGCTCCACAAAGAGACACGCGATCAGCAGATCAGACAGCTCAAAGGGATAAAGTCACGACTCAAGTCGACGGACACATCGACGCAATCACATTCGGTCGGGCTCCAAGCCTCATCGAAAAGCAGCTTGAAAGATCGCGTCATGGACTTGAAGGCGTTGTACGAAGAAAACCAAGACACGATCCAAAACCTCGTCGAAGACGTCAAAGACTTGGTCGACGCGCTCCAAGACGCACGTCATAAAAATCAGATCTAATTCAAATGGCCAAGCGCTGAGCGCTTGGCCATTTTTTCATAAGAACCGTGCGAACAAGCCGAAAACGGCGAGCCCGATAATGACGTAGAAAATCCATTTGCTATCGCTCGAGTGGACGACGGGCGGAGCATACTTCCGCGGCTTGTACTTCCCGTAACGGAGCGGACGCGAGTAAGGCACCGTGAAACGAGACAGCGGGATCGCGAGCAAGAACCCGGCCAAGAAGCCGTACACGTGTCCCCAAAGCGACACGTTCGCCCCGATGAGCGTGAACACGGCGCTGATGGCAACGAAGATGAAGACGAGTCGCGCATCTTGACTGTTGATGAGCGTACGGCGGAAACGGCCGATGAACACGTAGAAGCCGAGAATCGCTAAAATCGCACCCGAAGCACCAGCTTGCAAATAGAACAGTTCGCTCACCGTGAAGAACGTCAACAAGTTGGCGAGTGCCCCAGCTACAATGTAAAACACGGCGAACTTCACATGACCGACCATGCGTTCCATGGCGGGGCCAAAAATGATGAGCGCGAACGAGTTGAACAGCAAGTGACCGAGCCCTAAATGAATGAAGTTGGCTGTCACGAGACGGTACCACTCGCCTTGGGCGAGCGCGAGGTGGAACGACCCTCCGAGCGCGACGATACGCAGTGAGGGCATCAAAGAATCGATGACAAACACGAGCAGTTGGATTACAATGAACAGCGTTACGAGCGGATACGCCCGTACGAACGTTTGAACATTCTCAGTACGACTAAACATAGCATCACCTCTTTTCTTAATTGTATAAGGAAACGAGTGGAAAAGGAAAGGAGCGAGTGTCCTATGATTGCGGGAATCGGAATCGATATTGTCGAGCTAGAACGGATCGCTCGCTCGATCGAACAACCTCGCTTTATGAACCGAGTGCTGACGGAGGCAGAGCGCGGGCTCGCCCTCACGTATTCAGACGAACGCCGAATCGAGTTCGTCGCCGGTCGGTTCGCGGCGAAAGAAGCTTACGCCAAAGCGGTCGGGACAGGCATCGCCCGCGGCTTGTCGTGGCAACAGATTGAAATATTGCCGGACGAGACGGGACGCCCGCATATGACGGCGCCTCACCCGGGCCGGATCCATGTCAGCATCAGCCATAGCGAACGGTACGCCGTTGCACAAGTTATCATTGAAGAGGGGGATCACCATGTTTCGTCCAAGTTGGATTGAAATCGACCGGGCGGCGATCGCCCACAACATCATCGAAATCAAAAAACGTATCCCGCAAGCGCTCATGGCGGTCGTGAAAGCGAACGCCTACGGGCACGGGGCCGTCGAGGTCGCGCACATCGCGCTCGCAAACGGGGCGACGATGCTCGGAGTCGCCTTGCTTGAAGAAGCGATCGAGCTTCGAGACGCCGGTATCACCGCCCCGATCCTCGTCATGGAAGCACAGTTCCCAGAATACGCCGGAGTCGCGGCCGAGCATGATGTGACGCTCTCCGTGTTCTCGGCCGACTGGTTACGTGAGGCGAAAGCGTATGTGACCGAGCGCCCGCTCACCGTCCACGTCAAAGTCGACACGGGCATGGGGCGTCTCGGCTTGCGGACACGGGCCGAACTTGATGCACTTCTCGACGCAGCCGACGATCGCTTTGACGTCGAAGGGATTTATACACACTTCGCGACGGCCGACGAACCGGACAGTCCGCTCTATTACGAGCAACAAAAGCGGTTCAGTCAGTTGATCGACGGACTCATCCCGCGCTTCCGCTACATTCATACATCGAACTCGGCCGGGGCGATCCGGATGGCCGGAGAAGATGTTCCCTATAACCTTGTCCGGGTCGGCATCGCGCTGTACGGGTTATACCCATCGAGCGAGATGGCGTCGGCGTATGCGTTCTTGAAACCGGCGTTCACATTGAAGAGCCGACTCATGCAAGTGAAGACGCTTGAAGCCGGGCAGACGGTCAGCTATGGTGCGACGTACACGACGACGGCCGATGAATGGATCGGGACGGTACCGGTCGGTTATGCCGACGGCTGGATCCGCAAGGCGAGCGGCTTCGAAGTCGACGTCGAGGGCGAGCGTTGCCCGATCGTCGGACGGGTGTGCATGGACCGCTTCATGATCCGCCTTCCGCACGAGTCCCCGGTCGGCACCGTCGTCACGTTGATCGGCGGGGCGGTCGCCATCGATGAACTCGCGGCACACCTCGGGACCATCAATTACGAGGTCGTTTGTCAATTGACGAGTCGATTGCCACGGCGCTACGTGTAAATTATAAACGTGTGAAATTATCTGAATTCTTTCGCGAATCCTCTATATTTTCCCATTCTTGCGTGTTATATTGATAAAGAACGCGGGAAAAATTCCGCCAATCACCGAAACGATTCTGGAGGTGCAAGATGTTGAAACAGCGAACTGCGGGTGCTCTAGTGTCCGTTCCAGATCGGTTCTCGCAGCATGTGAGTCCGATTTCGATGAAAGATCGTGAATCACTGTCATTGAACGATGTAGTGACGTACTTGTCTAAGGAAATTGCTGATCGACAACAAGCACTGCGTGAAGAATTGGCGAAAGGCTATCAAGAGATGGCTGCGTTTAATTTGAATATGGCAGAAGAGATGCTGATGATTGAGACGGAAGCCGAACATGCTCTCTTACGTCAAGTAAGCGGGGTGTGAGCGGAGTGATCGTAAAGCGTGGTGACGTGTTTTATGCGAATCTGTCGCCCGTAGTCGGTTCAGAGCAAGGTGGAGTTCGTCCGGTTCTCGTCATTCAAAACGATATCGGCAATCGCTTTAGCCCGACCGTCATTGTCGCTGCGATTACGGCTCAGATCCAGAAAGCAAAACTGCCGACTCATGTGGAAGTATATCAAGTCAAACACGGCCTCGAACGAGACTCCGTGATTTTGCTTGAACAGATTCGAACGATTGATAAGCGTCGTCTGACGGATAAAGTCACTCATCTCGATGATGAGACGATGCACAAAGTTGACCGAGCGCTAGAGATCAGTATGGGATTAATCCCGCTCTAGCTTACATATAACTAAACCGGTACATGGGTATCGGTTTTTTTTCAAACAGATCGATAAAAGTGGTTTCAAATCCTGAAATAAGGGAAATATGATTAATCGTACTCAATTTTTCTATGCGTAACATTAGGAGGGAATATACAATGGATTTAGCGATTCGCGAGCAAGTCATTGGAGAACAATTACACCTTTACGTTTCTGGAGAGGTAGACACATATACGGCACCAAAATTGAAAGAGGTCTTGCACCCGGCGATTACGGAACAAGATGTCATCGTTCATTTGGACGAAGTCGACTATATGGACTCAACAGGTCTCGGCGTCTTCGTCGGCGCACTTAAAATTGCCAAACGTAACGAGAAAGAGTTATCGCTCGTCGGCGTTACCGATCGCGTCAACCGTCTCTTTGAATTGACAGGCCTAGACAAGTTATTGTCGATCAATACAAACGTAAGAGGTGGCACGAAATGAGTAACATCGAACAGACGGTGATGACGTTCCCGGCCAAACCGGAATATGTCGGCGTGGTCCGTTTAGTCGTCTCAGGAATCGCTAACCGTATGGGATATACGTACGACGAGATCGAGGATATTAAAATTGCGGTCTCGGAAGCGTGTGGCAATGCTGTTCAGCACGCTTATGAAGACCAAAAGGGTGAAGTGAAGCTCACGTGCGGTGTCCACGACGACCGCCTCGAGATGACGATCGAAGACTCGGGCAAGACGTTCGCAGACGACGTGAAACGCCAAGCGGCTCCGGTCGAGGAGACGGCGGAAATCGAATCGCTTCACGAAGGGGGACTCGGTCTTTTCCTCATTGAAGCGTTAATGGATAACGTCTCGATCAACAAGGACAACGGTGTCAAAGTGACGATGACGAAACTCCTTAACAGGGACGAGGTGGATCAGAGTGCCAGCAAAATCTCAACAACGCCATCACAGTGATGATGAAGTATTAGAGTGGATTGAGCGCTATCAACAGGACGATCAAAACGAAGAAGTCCAGATGCTCCTCATCAACCGATACTCAGACCTTGTTGAAGCGCTCGCTCGAAAATTCTCGCGTGGCCGGGCCATCCATGATGACCTCGTGCAAGTCGGGATGATCGGGTTGCTCGCCGCACTTCGCCGTTTCGACCCGGAGTTCGGACGCAGCTTCGAATCATTCGCCGTTCCAACGATCATCGGTGAAATCAAGCGTTTCATCCGTGACAAGACGTGGAGCGTTCACGTGCCGCGTCGGATCAAGGAGCTTGGACCGAAAATCAAGAAGACGGTCGAAGAGCTGACGACAGAACTGCAACGGTCACCGCGCATCGATGAGATCGCCGAATACCTTGGCGTTTCCGATGAAGAAATTCTCGAAACGCTCGAGATGGGCAAGAGCTATCAAGCGCTCTCGGTCGACAGTTCAATCGAAGCGGACAATGAAGGCAGCACGGTCACACTGCTCGACCTCGTCGGCAGCCAAGAGCGTGGGTATGAGTCAGTCGACCAGCGCCTCATTCTCGAAAAGGCGTTCAGCGTCTTGAACGAGCGGGAACAAGCGATTTTAGAATGTGCTTACTATAAAAACATGAGTCAAAAAGAGACGGGCGAACTCCTCGGTATTTCCCAGATGCACGTGTCACGTCTACAACGACGCGCGCTCGAGAAATTGCGTGAGGCCATCAAAGTCCCGCTCAACGAAGTATTCTCAAACGATGACTAAACGGTCATCGTTTTTTTGTCGTCTTCTACAGAGTTTGCTACACTTCAATAGAGAAGAGAAAAGGAAGTGATTCGATTGATTACGAAGATTGCGAACGAATTGAAGCTGAAGACGAGTCAAATCGAGACGGTACAACAACTTGCGTCGGACGGAGCGACGATCCCGTTCATGGCCCGCTATCGAAAAGAGATGACGGGGAATTTGGACGAAGTCGAGATCAAAGCGATCCTCGACTCGCTCCAATATGAAGAGAGTCTCCAAAAACGGAAAACGGACGTCCTCGCAAAACTCGAAGAACTCGAGAAGGCGACGCCGGAACTGACACGGGCCATCGAGGTCGCGACGAGTCTCCAACAAGTCGAGGACATTTACTTGCCGTATCGTCCGAAGCGCCGAACGAAAGCCGAGCAAGGACGAGAGAAAGGGCTACAGCCGCTCGCTGACTGGTTCCGGGAAGCATCTGCTTATTCGGTACAACAAGCAGAGGGACTCACGGGTGAACTGGCGCTAGAAGAGGCGCTTCCGTTCGTGCAAGCAATCATCGGGGAAGAGTGGGGGGAAGAGGCAACGCTCCGCCAGACGCTGCGGACGAAAGTGCGGAACGAGGCGCTCCTCCGGTCCCAAAAGAAAAAGGCGGCAGAAGATGAGAAAGAAGTGTTCGCCCAGTATTACGACTACGAGGAGAAAGTAGTCGGCATCGTGCCGCACCGCATTCTCGCGTTGAACCGGGGCGAGCGGACCGACGTGCTCCAAGTGAAGCTCGTCTTTGATGAGACGTTGTTCTTGAAACGAGCACTCAGTAAGTTCGATCGTCTTCCGACCGAGAAACGGGATGTTGTGACGCTCGCTATAAAGGACGCGTTCAAGAAATCGGTCTTCCCGGCCATCGAACGCGAAATCCGCAGTTCGTTGACCGAGACGGCTGAAGAACAAGCGATTGACGTCTTTGCGAAGAACTTGAAGCAGCTCTATATGCAGCCGCCGCTCCGTGAAGTCGTCGTGCTCGGCATCGACCCGGCCTATCGGACCGGCTGTAAGTGGGCCGTCGTCAACGAGACCGGGAAAGTCGAAGAAGTCGGCGTGTTCTATCCTACGGCGCCGAAGCATGACGTGGCCGGTTCAGAAAAAGTGCTCTCATCTCTCGTAAAACGCTATCCGATCTCCGTCATCGTCATCGGCAACGGGACCGCTTCGCGTGAGACCGAGCAATTTGTCTCGAACTGGCTGAAGACGGCCGAGCGTGAGATCGCGTACGCAATCGTCAATGAAGCCGGGGCCAGCATATACTCGGCTTCCGAGATTGCGCGATCTGAGTTCCCGGAGTTGAAAGTCGAAGAACGTTCGGCTGTATCGATCGCCCGCCGGATCCAAGATGCGATGGCCGAGCTGGTGAAAGTCGACCCGCAATCGGTCGGGGTCGGACAGTACCAGCACGATGTCAGTCAAAACAAATTGAAAGGCTCACTCGAGTTCGTCGTCGAGAGCGTCGTCAACATGGTCGGTGTCGATGTGAACCGGGCTTCCGAGTCGTTGCTCACGTACGTATCGGGCCTCAATAAGACGACGGCAAAAAATATCGTCGCGTATCGTGATGAGTTCGGGCGCTTCAATACCCGCAAAGAAATCAAGAAAGTGCCGCGGCTTGGGGCGAAGGCGTATGAGCAAGCAGCTGGCTTCCTTCGTATCACGAACGGGAGCGACGTGCTCGACCAAACCGAGATCCACCCAGAGAGTTACAAGTTGACGTTATCTCTATTGAAGGAACTCGGTGTCTCGAAAGCAGCGGTCGGCACGGCCGGGTTGCGAGATCGGTTGAAATCGGTCGATGCCCGAGTGCTCAGCGAAACGCTTGAGGCGGGACTGCCGACGGTCGAAGACATCTTGAAGTCACTCGCCAAGCCGGGCCGTGATCCACGTGAGGATATTCAAAAACCGCTCTTACGGACGGACGTCATGAACTTAGAAGACTTGCAGGTCGGGATGGAGTTCCAAGGGACTGTCCGCAACGTCATCGACTTTGGGGCGTTCGTCGATATCGGGGTCAAGCAAGACGGGCTCGTCCACATCTCGAAGTTGTCGAACCGCTACGTCAAACATCCGCTCGATGTCGTCGCGGTCGGGGACATCGTCACCGTCTGGATCGAGCAAGTCGATGCCAACCGGGGTCGGATCAGCCTGACGATGCTAGAGCCTAAAAAACAATAAATCTATATTAGTAAGAAGAAAGTCGGAGTTGAGCAAAGTGGTTTCATTTTGCTCAACTTTTTTTGTTGAAAAGTGTTGACGGTCGTTTTTGACCGTGATATCTTATAGAGGTCGCTAAGAGCGCGGCATGAAAATTTAAAGCTTTTCTAAAAAAGTGATTGACACGTTTCGGGTTTGCGGTTACAATTTAAATCGTTACTTTGAAAGATTCAAGCAACGTTCCGCAATAGCTCAGTGGTAGAGCAACCGGCTGTTAACCGGTAGGTCGTAGGTTCAAATCCTACTTGCGGAGCCATTTTATTTTGGAGACGTACCCAAGCGGCTATAAGGGGCTCCCCTGCTAAGGGAGTAGGCTGGGAAACCGGTGCGAGGGTTCGAATCCCTCCGTCTCCGCCACTTACTTTTTAGAAAACACCAGTTAAACAAATGGCCCGTTGGTCAAGCGGTTAAGACACCGCCCTTTCACGGCGGTAACACGGGTTCGAATCCCGTACGGGTCACCATATATGGAGGATTAGCTCAGCTGGGAGAGCACCTGCCTTACAAGCAGGGGGTCGGCGGTTCGATCCCGTCATCCTCCACCATTTCAAATTTAAGCGCGTATACTGGTCTTGTGGTGTAGGGGTTAACATGCCTGCCTGTCACGCAGGAGATCGCGGGTTCAAATCCCGTCAAGACCGCCATTTACGTTGGGCTGTAGCCAAGTGGTAAGGCATTGGATTTTGATTCCAACATGCGAAGGTTCGATCCCTTCCAGCCCAGCTTATATTTGAGCCATTAGCTCAGTTGGTAGAGCATCTGACTTTTAATCAGAGGGTCGCAGGTTCGAGCCCTGCATGGCTCACCATTTTTATTCCTCGTAACATTTAATTACGCTGCGGTCGTGGCGGAATCGGTAGACGCGCTAGGTTGAGGGCCTAGTGGTGGTTAACACCGTGGAGGTTCAAGTCCTCTCGACCGCACCATGCACCCTTAGCTCAGCTGGATAGAGCGTTAGACTACGAATCTAAAGGCCGGGAGTTCGAATCTCTCAGGGTGCACCATTTTTATTATGGGCCTATAGCTCAGCCGGTTAGAGCGCACGCCTGATAAGCGTGAGGTCGGTGGTTCGAGTCCACTTAGGCCCACCATCTTAACTGACGAACTTTGAAAACTGAACGATGAGGCAAAAAAGTTTTACAAGTTTTGATTGAAGCGCAAGCTTCGTCATTTTCAAGAGCTATATCAAATTCTTTGGAGAGTTTGATCCTGGCTCAGGACGAACGCTGGCGGCGTGCCTAATACATGCAAGTCGAGCGCAGGAAATCGACGGAACCCTTCGGGGGGAAGTCGACGGAATGA